>SEDG01000244.1 GCA_004295885.1 Pedobacter sp.
TAAGGTAATCGATAATGTCTTTTGGGTGTACATTATCCAATCCCGTAGCAATAATTTGCAAAGGGTCTGTTACGGCAATGCCGATGCGTTTAGTGCCATAATCAAAAGCAAGGATACGTGCCATAGCTGCCAAAGATAAGACTTTTAACGAAACTGGATTTTAATGTTCGAAGGTAAAGGTAATGAGAAGTGGCTACACCTATTAGGGTATTATTTACTCGGTTTGTTTTTTAAAAGGAGCTTAAAAGCAGTTTAAACAGTGGTTTTTTCTAGGCAGCAATTTTGATTTCATTAAAGCTCATCGACTTTTATGAAAAGAATATTTAACTTAATTGTGCTCGCTTTTATAGTGTCAGCTAATTGCCTTGCCCAAAATCGAAGTAGATGGTTTGGATATGGAGATGAAAGAAATATTGTTAAAATAGAATTAGCTTCATTACTAACAAATACAGTTTCGTTTCAATACGAAAGAGAATTAGCATCAAATAGCTCAATTACAGTTTCTATGGGGATAATGACCAAAGGGAAAATGCCATTTGCCTCTTACTTAGAAAACAAGTTTGCTCAAGCCGCCAATTTAATAGTCGGTAAATATTCAATGATGTCAGGATATAGATTTTACTTCAGTGGAGAAGCTTTTCGCGGATTTTATGTTTCACCATTTTTAAAAGTCGCTGGCAGCTCTATTGCAATAGATTACAAGTTTAATGTAGCAGATGAAGTTAAAACGATACCGCTTAGTGGCAACATAATTGGTATTACAGGAGGCATCTTAGTGGGTGCTCAATTCAGCTTAGGAAATAGATTTAATCTGGATTTAGAAATTTTTGGGCCGCATTACGGTTTTTCTACTGGACAATTGATCGGACCTCTGGCGTTAGATGTGACAGAGAAAGGATTTTTAGAAAAGGATTTAGCAAATTTAGATTTGCCTATTATCAAAACTAGGAGCATTGTAACAAGTAATGGAGCATCCATAAAACTTAGTGGTCCTTGGCTCGGCGTTAGATCAAATGTTGGTATTGGCTATAAATTCTAAGTATTTAATAATCTTTGTATGTGATTCTCTCCCTTTTAAATTGATGGTCTGGAATCTTTTTTAGTAAGTTGCTTGTTGGATCAACATAAAATTTACTTGTAATACTGTAGGGTAGCTTCACAACCTTACCCATAAATTTTCCATAAACATTTCCATCTTCGTCAAAACTTACATTGGCTTTTGGCTCGGCGTACCAAAAGATACAGTCCTTGTACTCATCTAAATATTTGGGCTGTATTCGTTTGATAAATTCAGCGTAAACAAAATCGAAATCTTGGTCGATATAATTGTTTAGCCACTTTTTAACCAAGCTGGTATCTAAAAAAGAGTACGATGTTTTAACGCTTTCACGTACCGGTAACTCATCAAGCAGGTTTAAGTATGAAACTTTGTCATCAGCATAATCGCCCTTAACTTTATATTTCGATTTTGAACCTGAGGATTTTCTCAATAGCCACTTTTCTTCTTTCATTATTAGGTTATTTAAATACCTAAGTTCTGATTATAATTTGAGAAAAATTAGTCAAACCCCAAGAAAAACAGAAAGCTATTGAACGGTCTTGATCACTTGTGGTGGTATCGCATATCAGCGGTTGATTAATCATCCTTCGTTCATCTTACGTTCATCCTTCGTTTATCTTACGTTGTATTGCCGTTTATAAACCGCTTGAGAGAAGCCTTATAAAGGTAAGCGAAGCTTAATTAGCGAATGTAATCCAAGTATTTTTCGGATAAAAGAATGCGGAGAACCCATAACGTTATCGGTTAGGTTAATTGGATTCAAATTTTCAGTTGAAAACCTCCAACTGAAAACTGACTAACTCCCCGCTCTATTAATTTCATCTCCAGCTCCACCTGTACTACGTTTTGCTGCTTTTAATGCTTTACCAAATCTGTAACTAAAACCAACATTTAAAACTTGGCTATCCCTCCATAAAATAAAATACTCGCTAGCATTAGGAAAATCAGTTACACCTTCCATAGATTGGGTATAGAAAATATCTCTAGCCGTTAGCCTTAAAGTTCCTTTCCCCTTTAAAATCGTTTTCGCTAAACCAGCAGATAATTGTCCAGTGGGCGATAATAATTCTTGTAAATCGTTACGGTTTTTAGTGGTGTAAAAGCCTGAAATTTCTCCGTTTAAGGTCTTGCTTAACTTAAACTGATTGTTCATACTGGTATGCAATTGTTTAACAGACGATTTATAGTTAACGTTTTGGTAACCACTCAATCTTTTGTAATTAAAATTGCTTTGAGCAGTTAACGACCACCATTTAAATGGAGAGACTTGTGTAGAAACAGAAACGCCTAAATTGTGCATTTGCCCAACGTTTCCTTCTGTATAAACCAAAATATCGTTCCCTTCAGATAAGAATAATTGTGAAAAATAATTCTTGATATTGCTGTAAGAAACTGCTGTAGTTAGCACTTGTTTAAATGAATGACTTAACTCTAAGTTCCAAGTATATTGTGGCAAGAAAAACGGATTTCCTCTTTGATAAGTGTATTTGTTAATGATGAAAACAAAAGGATTTAGCTTCTGGTAAGCTGGTCTATCAATTCTTCGCCCTGAGGTAAAAGAAAACGAATTCGAAGAATCTGCCTGATAAGAAACATACCCCGATGGAAACAAATTATCATATTTTTTAGAGAACGTACTTCCAGCTTGTGAAGCATTTCCTAACTGGTTGCCATCATATTGTGTGTTTTCATATCGCAAACCGAATTGATAACTTAAACGATTTATTTTATGTTCGATGCTGGTGTAAACGGAGTTGATATTTTCTTCATACAAAAAGTGGTTGCTTTTCTTTAAATCAGCCTTCCAATTGGCGCCATCAAATAACTCATAAGCAGCTGTATTGTCAGTGTTAATTTTTGATGTTTTTGCACCAGCCTCAAACTTTGCATTTTTTCCAATCTGTAAAGTATAATCAGCCTTTGCTGCAAAAATTTTCAGTTGAGAAGGAATATCACCCCTAGAACCTTGGTTATAATTTACCGTCCCAGTTCTTATATTCTGAAAATTTTGTTCATTATCTATTCCGTATCTCAGATAATCTACATCAAAACCAATATCTTGAGTTTTGTTAATAATGTGCCTTCCATAAACATTTATAGCACCATTTCTCAGCTTAAAATCGCTTCCGCTATAAGTAGTAATTGCAGAGTCTACTGCGTTTTGAGCATTTAACCAAGTGGCAACCGCATCTCCTTTTCCTCGTCGTTGTACAATGGTTCCAGTAAGTGTTAAACCTAAAGTTGTTTGTTGCGATGCATAAAAATCAACCCCCGTTTTTAGTGTATTATTATTACCCTTGTTGCCCAGATAAGATGGTTGGTCTAGCCTTGCAGCTACTGAGCCAGTATTGTCGAAATACTTCCTATCAGCATAAATAGAAGTGAAGCCTTTATTATAATTATAGCTGTAGTTTAAAAAGGTATTAAAAACTCCCTTCCTATAATTTAACACCAAAGAGTTATTGCTTTTTAAATATTTTCCTTGTCCAACATTGGTTGATAAATTTCCATTAAAACCTTCCTGCCTGTTTTTTTTAGTCTTAATGTTGATGATACCTGCATTTCCGCTGGCGTCATATTTAGCCGACGGACTTGTAATTAGCTCAATCTGATTCACTTGAGAAGAACTCATGCTGTTTAACAAATTGTTCAGCTCTGCGCCAGAAAGATAGGTTGGTTTATCATCTATCATTACCAAAACACTCGTTTTGCCCTGTAAACTGATGCCTCCATTTCTATCAACCATTACACCGGGCGATTTCTCTAAAACTTCTAAAACTGTTGTACCTACATTGGTAACGCCAGCATCAACATTAACTACCGTTTTACCCTGTGTTCTTTGTACAAATGGGCGTTGAGAAGTAACAGCAACTTCGTTTAAGTTTTTGCTGCTGGTTGATAAATTAACCACAATAATATTTGTAGCAGAAGGAATTTGAAAAGCTTCACTATTTTTAAGGACATACCCCAAAGCATTTATTTTGGCAATATATTTTCCATCAGTTACTTGAAAATCGGCACTGCCTTTATTGCCAGTAATGGCTACTTTAACTAAAGCCTGATTATCCGCTTTGCGTAATTCTACAGTTGCGTTTTCAATTGGTTTCTTTTGTTCATCTAAAACAAGAATGCTTATTGGCTTAGTTTGTGCAAATAAATTATTGCCAATCGCTAAGCAACAAAGCAAGAATAAGAGTTTAAAAATTGGTTTCATATCATGCATGCCTGCCTGCCGCAGGCTGGTTTGTTTGGGGTTTTCTGCTACACTTTTTAAAATTAACCATTGGTCGATGGTAATATCATAACCAGCTTTGCGAACATTTCTTTGCGCAAATTGATTATAAGTCCTAAAACATTTATCTAAGGTATAAAGCAGCGTGTCGTTTAACTTTTCCATAATTCTCTAGCAAATTTATAAATGCCAAATCAATAATTGATATATCAACTAATATTTTACAAAGAGCGAATTTAGATGTGAGTATTGCGTGTAGCGACCAATTCCGTGGTCTGTGGCCCACAGAACACTTTCAAATCCTAAAAAGCAGCACATTTTCTATAAAACTCGTTGTTGTGTGCCACAGACCATAGCTGTAGGCTTTATTTTACTTAGGTTAACCCAAGTAACTAAACCCGACAGGAGCGAGCACGAATCCCGATTTTTCTTCGGGAGAGTAAAGCGGATGGCGGGACTTTCGCTTCCGATGGAAAGCCGAACCTCGCTTTTCAAAAAAAAACATCAATTGCATATTCACCATTTTCTCAAATCTCATATCTAACATCTCACATCTATTTCTTATTTTGCACCAATGCAGTTTAAAGAGATAATTGGTCAGGACGACATCAAAAGACAATTGATACAAACCGTAGTGGAGAACAGGGTTAGTCACGCACAATTGTTTTTGTCGGCAGAGGGAAGCGGTGCTTTGCCATTGGCGATTGCCTATGCTCAATATTTAAACTGCCAAAATAAGTCTGCCTCAGATAGTTGCGGGGAGTGCTCGTCTTGTAGAAAGTACGAAAGATACATCCATCCCGACTTACATTTTTCATTAAGCTACAAGGCATTTGAGGCAGACACAAAAGTTTTAATTATGTGGTTGCCAGAGTTTTTAGATAGAGAGGGAAATGCCTTGCTTAAAATAATTGAAGAGCCATCGCCAAATACTTTATTTATTCTGGTGGCTCAAAATCAAGAACAGATTTTATCGACTATTTTATCGCGTACGCAGATTGTTAAGGTTCCTAAATTACCAGATAACGAGGTTGAGGATTATTTGGTTAAAAAAGCCAGTTTATCTGAAAACCAAGCAACTGAATATAGCTTTTTGGCAGATGGAAATTTGATTGAAGCCAAGGCAAT
>SEDG01000018.1 GCA_004295885.1 Pedobacter sp.
ATTAAAGCCAAGATCGAATACCAGAGAAAATATACATTAGCGGTATCTTGTTTGCTACTTTTCTTTATTGGTGCCCCATTGGGAGCCATCATCAGAAAAGGGGGTTTAGGTTTGCCAGTTGTAATTGCTATCGTTTTCTTTTTAATTTATCATATCATCTCAACCGTAGCAGAAAAGTCAGCTAAAGAAGGTTCGTTAGACCCAACCTTCGGTATGTGGACGGCCATTATTATCCTCACGCCATTGGGTGTATTCTTAACTTATAAAGCAACAGTGGATTCTGCACTGTTTGATATTGATTATTACAAACAGCTCATCGTTGGTTTGTTCAAGCGTAAAAAGAAAGATTAGAAAAAGAAGGTTCTGTCTTCCATTGCACTTATAGTCCCGCTTTTTGTTCCAATCTTTTACCCCAAAATCCCTCAGGGGAGGGTAAAAGTATTTCCACGGTAATCGGGTTTATTTAATAAAGGCAGTAGTTCTTGGGGTTTGAATAGTTGCCAGAAGAATATAGCCGATATGCAATATTCATCGGACAACTAAGCAGTTAACGGAAATGCGCTGGCGAACTTTGAAAATCTGTCGGCAAGCTAACTTGCCTATGAAAAACAAGCTATCGTTAAATAAACCCTATTCAATTGATGCCATTTTTCATGGCAGGAAGAAAAGCGGGGCTGAAGCAACCGATTGTTTACGCTCTTTCATTTTCTAAACAAATTTTTGCTCTTTATTCCTTACTTATCAATGATATTTTATGCCAAATTATTGTCGGCAAAGGTTGTAATATTGAATATCGATTTAAGTGCTTAAAAATACGCCTTAAAGCGCTTTTATTGCATAAATCGGAGTGGTGCAACCTAAGGGTTCTCATTCTTTATTTAAGTTTTGTCCCTAGATTGTCCCCTCGAATTGCCAGGGCTTTAATGAAATGAGCCCTAGCAATTAATATTTACATCTGAGAATTATCAGCTAAACTGTAATAACCATTTGCCGTAATAATCAAATGGTCAGCAACAATTATCTCTAGCATTCGTCCACTTACAACAATTTTCTTGGTAATCGCAATATCTTCAGGACTTGGGTTTAAATTTCCACTAGGATGATTATGTGCCAGTACAATTGATGTAGCATTAGCTTTCAATGCAATGGAAAATATTACTCTCGGGTCAAGAACTGTCCCTGTCACTCCACCTTGAGAAATGTGGGCTAATCCCAAAACTCGATTATTTCTGTTCAGTAGAATGATTTTGCATTGCTCTAACAATTGTAATTTACCTTTATCCCATTGCTGAATAAAGATTTTGTAGCATTGGTCAGACTGATTTATTTTCGGTCTATCTTGCGCTTTAAATTTCGGATTGTAGCTTATTTGTACTTCAGCCACTTGATAAGTTTCTTTCATCATAAGATTTTGATTAATTATGATGCCTTACCAAGCTTTAAGCTCAATCTAAGTCAAGGAGGAACGGAATAAATGGACGGTGTAAGGATGTGAGCGTTTATGCCGTAGTTCCTTGAAACGTGTTGAGATTAGAAGCTTAAATTTGTATTATATTAATTAATAACCCTAAACAAAATCGCTTAAATCCCTTCGCATATTCCTCAGTTTGTTGCTTATCATATCAATAACATGTGGATATCTAGTTTCATCACTTGATGGAAGTTCATGAAGGCTCTTGATTAACTTTTCAATATCATTTATGTTTAGCATTAAATGGTTCAAGATGTTTTCGCATTTCTCAATCCTAGACCTTTGGGAATTATCCTGTGCGTACAATTCCCTATTCAGGTCTGTAAGGTCTGTTCGAGCTTTCAATAGCGATTGATTTTCTTGCTCTAGTTTATCTATTGTGTGCTGAAGTTCATTCCTAATCGATGTAATGCTTTGAAGTGCTGAATAATTCTGTTGTGATTCAATCTGCAACTTGCCAAACTCTTCATTTCTATTTTTTAAGTCCTCATTATATTTAGATTGCAATTGATGTATAGAACCATCGTATTCCTCCCTTAGACTTTCCTGTCTTTTTTCATTCTCTCTTTGAGTCGCTAAAAGGGTTTCCGTATGCTTATCCTGCATTTCTTTAATGCGGATATGTAGGCCTTCTATATCATTTTTAAAAGTGCTTTCGTTCTCAATTAGCTCTGCATATTGAGCCTGAGTTTCTCTTAAGTCTTTGGACACTTTCTTATGATTCTCAATGCTGACAACACTTGTGTCTGTTACTTTATAAATTCTTTTATCGGTCCCCGCTAAAATCCAAGCTTGATATATCTTCACACCAGATTTCACAAAAGGCATAACGAAGGTGTAGAATAGTGCCACAATAAGAGGTAGAAGCCAGAAATTTAAATCATTGTTACGTGCTTTCTCAATTATTGTGAAATAGGTTACGCTTCCATCCGTGCTAAGCTCTGCAAGCTTATAAAAGAATAGTGCTATGAAAATCTGATAATTGCAAATTAACCAAGCTATTACAAATGAGGATATGAAGGGATTACTAATTCTATCCTTTAGGTCTGAAAAGAAATCTTTAAGAGTGTCCATAGTAAATATTTTTAGTTTAATTGTTGAAATAGAAGGCTTCTTTTTGCTTCCCATAAATCTCGTTCAAAGCTTGCTCCATCATCAACTCGACTAGCTCTTCTTTACCATAACCACCAGTCGCGTCAATTGAATCATACAATTCTGGACCCAAAGCCATTCGCTTGAATTCGGGGTCGTTGTACAATCGCCTTTTGACATATTCAAAACTCTGGATAAAAGTTTCTTTTGCATCTTTATAGAAAAAACTTGAATCAGGGGTTGAAGCTTCGAGATAGGCTGTTATGACATTTCCTTTTTTTATTAAAATTTCGAACATACTAGAAAAGTTCTGTAATATCTCATCAGGAAGAACTTCTTTACTAGCTGAAATATAGCCACTATAGGGTGATTTTAGTTCTGGATTGGTGCCGTTGAATAAATCACGTCCAAAGCACGAAGCAAGAGATATGTAAAGGGCATTGTTACACTGAATATTAATAACTCTAAAAAGGTCAATTAATTCAATCCAAGTTATCAATGATTTATCAGAACATACCAATCCATCACGATTTGCACTTCCGTGCATTTCTAAATGTAATAGAAGCCCATCTGACATCAAATAAGCATTCTCAGAGATAAATTTCAAATACTCAACAAAAGACTTCTTTGTTGGGGCATTGAAAAACTTATGCTTTATTCTTATATCATTTGGCTGAAAATATTCTATGCCTCTCTTAATAGTATCATCATATAATTCTTGCCCACTTTTAACATCGCCTTCAAACAGGCTCTGAATCACAAAAATATGCTTGATGTCGCCCACCATAATGATTAAAACATAGATGTTTGAACTTGTAACTTAGGATAAAAAGCCCCTATTATCATAAAAGGATTTTTTGAAGGGTAGTGATGCAATTGGCTAGTGCCTAGAAATAAATGAAGGTCGTTCTCTTTCGTAAACTTTTCATAATACTTAAGCTTGACTGCTGAGATTGCTTTGCTTTCGTCTCCTTCACTTGATGCTAGCGTATTCCAAAATAATTGCCCTATCTCCCAGTCTTCAATCATCATTTTGCTTACTTTGCCATTATCATCTTCAAAGACATATCGGAACTTGTAAGGAAGTTTTCTTACGACTTCAAATGGATTCTCTGGTTGCTTGAATAAATTACCTTGAATACGCTCCCTCTCGAGAGCGGCCAACTTGTTTTTATCCCAATCTCTGTCAACAGCTTCAATCGTAAAATCAATAAATTTTGAAGGTTTAAACACAGCTAAGGATGTACAGACTTTCTTATCGTGTGCTTCACCAATTAGTTGACTCATATTAGTGTAAACCTTTTTAAGCGCTTGTTGCTTTCTTAAATACCAATTTGAAGCTGTATTTATGTGACCCAGTATCTTGATTTCTGATTCGTGAGAATGCGGGCGATAACTTTCTGGACGAAAATCACTCTCGTTCTTTACAAGGTCTAGTTCAATCCAGTCATACTTCTTATATTGTTGGTCATCATCCCTTTTCCTGAATGCTATTGGATAAATTCTTATCCAAGTGCCATCTTCCCTAAAGCCTGCAGTGCAGACCAGTTCATCGTATTTACTTGAAATTGTTGGGTATGTCTTAACTGCGATTAGTACTTTGGTGAGAGCCATTTATATATGTCTAAGTGAGTACTTAAACTCAGGAAGAGCTTTAATAGCTTCTGCTAATGGCTTTCTATGGCATTGACAAATATCTGCCTCAAAACAAGTAAGAGCAACCCTTTCATTAAGTTTAAGTAACTCTAATATAGCAATTTGTATGGATAACTTCGCAGGTAACGTTTTTTTATAAGCTTTGAATAATTTATCATAATCGCTTTGGCCATTCAGTTCTTGCCTTTGATTTGATAATATTCCAACTTCTGGATAATGAACATATTTAATGTTTAAGCTATTACAATACTTGCTTAGTAATGTTTTGCTAAAACCGAATTTCATACTTAATGGATTGTTTCTAACATCAATTAAAACCTTTACATCTGCCTTTATAAGCTTATTTAAATATTCCTCTAATGAGGAGCCCTCATAGCCAATGGTATATAAAATTGTTTCATTTCCTTTAATTCTTTCAAAATCAACCTTTGACAACTCGCTTTCTTTAAGAACTTCTTCTGCTATTATGCTGTTAATTGCCCAATAAGGGTAATGTTGATATGTATATTTAATAAGGCTATTCGAACTTAGTGTATGATAATGATTGTTTACTTCCCTTATAACTTTCTTGTCTTCCTCTTTTAAAGATTTTAGAAAATCTGATTTACTCGACATTGTATAGGAAGTTTCAGATTCAGTCAACAAACCTTTCTTAACCATAGTAATAAGGTCTGCTTTTAAAGAAAAAGAATAACAACCAAACTTATAAGGGACAAATTGATAGTCTGAGTTTAGTTGTCTCTGACTTACTAAGAAGATAAGCTTTTGTAGTTTGATTTTATCAATCGTGCCACCAAATGACTTAAATAAAGCCAGAACAACCTTTCTTCTATAAAACATTTTGCAAATGTAATCTAATCGTGCGTGAATTGGAAGGGTAGCTCAATTATTGTGCGTCTCATAATATTCTAAGCCCCCTTTCCTAAAGATTCCTATCCTTTGTAATAAGGTTGGAAATGGTAAGGTTCTTGAATCCCTAGAGATTATCCCAATCAAAACTGAAAGCGGGTTCGCCTGTTATCTTATAAACCTTCTCATCTTCAGTTGTTTCAATAAAGGAAAACTTGCCCTCCTTTACATCATCTGCAAACTGCTCTAAAAACTCAGAATATTGCTGTTTTGGTATTAACCTTTTAGATTTGCCAATTATTGTTTCAATGGACTTTAGACTGCCAAGCATATCTTTTTTTATATGGATATGAACCAAGCGTTTAAAATCTTCGTAATCATCA
This sequence comes from Pedobacter sp., assembly GCA_004295885.1. Taxonomy (GTDB): domain Bacteria; phylum Bacteroidota; class Bacteroidia; order Sphingobacteriales; family Sphingobacteriaceae; genus Pedobacter. Next base: position 5,452 of record SEDG01000018.1, read on the forward strand.
ATTGTTGTTGCAACTTGCCCCTTAATGATTTTGTCGCTTATAAATAAATTGTTCAAGAGGTGATTAACTATATCTAGCAACATCCCAAGTTGCTCTTTTTTCGGAATCTCCATTTCATGTAAAGCGTCATTACCAAGAAATCTGATAGAGTGTAAACGTTGAGATTCTTTTTTTGATAGATAACCCTTCAAATGAAGAGCGTCAATCTTAACTTCTAAATTGTCCTTTTTAATTTTTAAATGATTACATACAGCTTCAATAACAGCCCTTAAACCACCAGCAGTAAGCAAAAAAGCCTTTACCTTAAAGGAATTTATGGTCTCTATGTAAATTTGTTTGATTTTGTCGGGAAGATAAAAAGTATGTTTTAATTCACTGCCTTTAGGAAGATATGGAGGAAATATTTCGGCATCTTCATAATAGTCCATTTCACCTGAGCTTGTCTCTCTAAACATATGATTATCTCCAAATAGTTTCAGAAATGAAACATTTTCACAACCTAAACACTCTATTATTTGAAATTTCTCTATCCATTGATAGTTCTCGTCATCTTCTGCTCCAGATTTCTTCTTTTCAGAGAGCATTCTGTGATTCCTTAAACCCTTACACTGTCCGCAGAAATATTTGTTATCCATAATTCTAAAATACTATCAACCTGTTATGAAAATCTCTGTTAATCCTTCTTAACGAATAAATCCACGGCTACTGCCATTTATTGTTTCGTGATTAACAGTAGTGAAATTCAATATACCGTCCATTACAAGTTGATTTAATTCAGGAAGACTATTAAAGATAGCTAAGGCATCAGGGAATAGTTGAAAGTAGTCAGATAGAAACTTGCTTATAATCGCAGAGACTGTTTTTATGTTGAACATCGACATTTTTATGTGCTCATCCCCGCCTGCTCTAAATAAATTGGCAAATTGAAAAACACTCACATTTGAAGGATGCGCATAAAGTGAGAAATAGTTGTATAAGGTGCCTGTTAGCTCGGGTTTGAAGCCCATAACATCGATAATCTGTTGCCAATGTAAGTATGACGCTGTATCTGCCGTCAAGTTAAGGCGATAGTCTTTATTTCTTATAGTCTTTGTAATTACTTCTTTATTTGCATCATCAAGATTACTATAAAATGAGGTAGCTATTATCTCCTGTTTCAAAGTTTTAATTTGTTCTGCCTCTTCAACTAGTTTTGCATTATTCTCATCTGACGAGACAGAAACTGCAAACCTCTGTCTATATTTAAGACCACCGATTACCCAAAGTTTATATAAAACATCCTTTTGTTCTGGTGAATTTGTTACCTTATATATTAAATGAAATGTAGCTATTAATTCTGTTATGTTTCTTGCCCCAGAAGCTATTATTGTAGGGTCAATTAAATTAGTAATACGTGCTGAATGACCATCATCATAACTCATTCCATCTAACAGCCCTCGCAAATTTAATGTTTTAGTAAAAAGCATTTGCAACATCATCTTGGCTTCTGCATCAGCACGATTATTGGCTGGCGCTGTATGTTGCTGTACCAATTGGAATAAACAATTAACATAGATATCTAACGAATCCTTTGTGTCTTGCAATTCTTCAGCCAATAATATTCTTTTTGCTTCTGTTTCTAATTGTGAGTTAACCATAATGATTAGGGATAATTTTAAGCCAAGTTAAGTATTTATTTTAGAAGTGTAGAATGCTTTGCGAACCGCCTGCGAAATGAGTGAAGGTCGTTGGAATGAAGCTCGTCAGAGCGATACAACGATATGTTTTATGTAATAAAACACGAGGTTTGGAGGAATTGTTGAATAGTGCGCAGCACCTCAATAATTGTGACCAACCGAAGCCAGAGCGATGCGCAGGTTCGCTGAAGAGTGGAAAGTGTTTAGATTTATCTGGATGCAGGGAACGAATGACTATGAGTGAACAAATTCTAGATAAATATAAGGACAGCTTTCACGGAGCAACCGAGGTTCAATATAAAAACCGTGACGAAACGAAGTTTTGGCGTGTGTTTTTTGTGAAACGAGCCTTGCGGAGTACCGCCTTACCTAAGACTGGCTCTGATAATTGCACAACCTTTTCCTAAGAACGAATTATCCGCAGTTCCGCTAATATAATTTCTAAGTTGCCTGACCACCAATCAATGACTTGACGAAGCCTTTCCTCACTTAAGCCACTATTGAGGAAGAGGCTTTGTAAAGGAATGTTATTTAATGATTTTCTTCATTTATGAAAGAGATGTTATTCCAATATTTGAGAAAAAGCTGCCCGTCTTCAGTAAGTTGATACTTGGTCATACCTTTTGCGCTTCTTTCTCTAATTTCGATAAATCCCTCTCTCAGTAGCACTTTATAAACCTCCTTACCTTCATCCACATAGTTATCAATTAATAAATCATTTAAATCATCATTAAAACCTTCTAAATCCCAATCTCTAAATACCTTATCGGCAACTCTTTTATAAGACGGCAGCTCTGACGTGGCATCTATTATTTTACGGCCTTCTAATTCTTCGTGAAGATAATCATACTCAGTTTCAGGTTTGCGAGGTAAAGCAGCAAGTTTCTCATCTAGGCGGTCTCTTTCATTTTGAATGGTAACCTTTGCTAACCTTTCTTCTTCAAGTCTCAACTCTAATTGCTTGATTACCTCTTGCAGTTTTATATAGTCCGACTTTAAAACAATCGAGCTCTTATCGGTCCACTTTGAAATAATTGGAAGAATTAGTTTTTCCTGTCCATCTGTTATTAATCTTGACACACTAAGTAGCAAATAAGTTAGGATTAATACTCCTAGAGTTATCATTACAACACTTACCATATTCCAAAAGAAGGAGGTGTTCTCAAAGTAAGTAGAGATATATTTCAAGCGTTGCTCAAGCTTAAAAGCACTGTCAAAATAGAACAAGCTGTAAACAAGCTTCCAATTCTTAATAAGCCAAACAACAATTAAAGTTCCCAAGAATGGATTTGTAGTCCGCTCCTTGAGATTATCTAGGATTGATTTGAATGTATCTTTTACCATAACCGTTAATTTGAGCGGTAAGATAATGAAATGCTTTGAAATGGACGCCTCTGTAAATTCGTTACCATCTTATCCCACATCGCAATCATTTAGCTTCAGTTGAGGCAATGTGATGTGAGTTATATTCCTCGGTGAAAACTCGGTTTTGCTTGACACAGGTAAAGATTCTTGTAATCAACTTAAAACGTATCGCATTGAGTACACTCATTTTAGGCTTACCATCTTTCTCAACCCTCCTTAAGTAGTATGCTCTTATTTCTGGATTATGTATGCTTGCCGAAAGTGCGCAAGTATGTAAAAGTGATTTAAGTTTCTTGTCTGCCATATGGGATACTTGTGTCTTGGACCTAACAGAGGAACCAGACTTATGTTCAAATGGAGCAACTCCTGCATAACAAGCAAACTTCCTTGGGTCATTGATGTTTATAAATTCATTAGTGATTATGACTATTTGCAACGAGGTGACCTCACCCAGACCGGGTATCGACATTATCAACTTCATTAGGTTACATATCCTTTCATCTCCTCTCCATAGTTTCCTTATAAAACCTTCGAGTTCAATGATATCATTCCTTAGGGCCTGTAATGTACTGTTACACAAGCTTTGATTAAGTTCAGAATCGGATTTGTTGAGGAAGTGGTTCTCTTCAGAAAGAGGAGTTTTCAACGCCCCCTGTGTTGCAATCAGTCTGCCTCTTAAGGCAGCAAGCCTCGCAAGTTTATCAATTATTGTTCTTCTTGAGCAAAACAATACAAGGTCATCCTTCCGTATGACCAGATATTTTGCAATTCGCTCAGCATCAACCCTATCCGACTTACCTCTCAAAAGTCCAAGCGAATTCTTGATTTGCACGGGGTTTTCCAACACGATATTGGCTTTAAGCTTTTCCAAGGTATTAATCAAGTGATTGCAATAGATACCTGTTCGTTCCATCCCAAATAAAGTAGAAGCTATTGTTAGTTGGTTTTCCTCTTTTAATTGTTTGATTAATGCTTTAATCTCGTAAGGTTCATTTGCAATTTTATAGTGCCCAACAAATGTGTTTCTCACCATTAAAACAACGTCTAGGTCGCTCTTTGAGACATCAATACCTATAAAGAAGTTATATCTCCAAGTCTTTGATTTTGTCATTGTATAAATATTAACCCTTCAACAGTCAGGCACTCATCCCAGCCATAGTTCTTATCTAAGTGCACGATAGTTCGACCTGACTGTGTCTAATTCATTAATTTAATTAAGTCTTATCCCACTAATAAGTTCTTCACTAGAATTTCATTTAGTTCTTCTTAATTAATCACTCATTAGACTTGAAGGTTATTTTTATGCTTTTTCCTATCTGCCCACTCAAATGAGCTCTCTAATTTTAATCCTATAACAACGTAGATGTGGCTAATGTGATACCTTTATTTTCCATTTAAATCAACATCTGAATCTTCCTGTGGAATTAAACGATTATTCTTCAAATAGATGTTCTTTACCTCCTTATAGAAATCAGCAAACCTTCCAGTTTTTAATAAATCTTTAAATGCCCATATAAAGAACCCAAAACGATTAGGGTCGGCGATATCTTTAGGTTTTGTAGAGGTAAGAGCGAACTCATCTTTGTCTAGCTTCCTGTGTTTATTCATAGCTTTATCTATTATTCAACGGGGCTCGTTTAGTCTGGTGAACCTATACCCTGTACTTCTCTCCACGTCATTAACAAAGCCATAAACAGCAGTTAATACGAATTGCATCGTTGTTCGTTGTCCGCACCATAATACATCTTTTAAGGCGAATCTATTAGTTCGATAATATCTTATAAAATCAACAATTGCATTTTCAGCCTTTAGGCGTTCATCAACAGTCATTTTCCCTTGTTTCTTATCTAAAACATCAGCTAGATTTGTGATTTCATCAAAAACAGTTTGAGCCATTAAATCAAACTTATCTTGTTTGTTTCTATATAAAACATTCAATAGTCCCATCTTAGTTTAAGGTTATGTATCGAATGTCCTTATCGATAGTTTAAAATGCATAAAGCGCAGGACTGAGCATTTGTCTGCGTCTAAGAGGCTCTGGAAAAGCCCGACAACAACAAACAAGTCAGCACCTGCGCTTTATGCACAGGCGTGAACTTATCTGCTCTTGTTGTCTTTGTAATTTTCCAGATTTCTTAGACAAGAACATAAAGCTTACGCTTATATCTTAATTAGTATTTCTCTATTTTCGTTTACTCTTATATGTCTTAATTCTTGATTTATGTAAAGATAATAAGGTTAAATGAATTATTGAGAATTGAGTTGGTTTTAATTAAACCCTCTTGATAGAATCTCATTTCATCATCAATCCTATCGCCAAACTTCATCTCAGCAAATAATCCTCGAATTCTGTTTCGTTGCTCTTCTGTTGCAAGCTCTAACATTTCCTGTAAAATGTCAGTTGCGTACTTAAGCAGTTGGTGTGTTCTTAAATGTGTCATCTTAATTGGATTTAATTATCAATTTGGTTAAAAGAAGGATTAAGGCTCACCACAATGCCTTAATCCAATTCTAAATTTAGTTTGTTTCAGCCTTCTCAAGTGGTGCTGTAATGATACTGGTGTATTCTGTTTCTCCCTCTATAACCCTGCGGTAATAAAGGTTGTGTACATCGCCTGCTAGAAAATCAACACGTAATGCATATTCAATACCAGTAGTATTATCATTTGATTGCGTGATTTTATATGCTTCTCTAACAAGCATATTGGTTAAGCCGTTACCAAACTTTGTTAAGCTTTCTTCGTCTAGTGAGATAAAAATATAGCTCTTACCTTCCTTACTGTTTGATAAGGTAATGTTCCAGAAGTGGCAAATAAATTCACTTACAAGATTTGCATTTGTTTCATTCTTGTTGTGGTCAACCATCACATAGGTACGGTACTTTGTCATTTCGAACTTCTTTAACAGTTCGCTCGCAACAGCTGTAATTCCTGTAAATGCTTTTAACACTTCTGCATTGTTGCTTTGAAGTGCTGCGTCAATCATTACAAACTGAGTTTTAGCTTGTGGGGTTTGTTGTTGTCTTTTTTGATTTCTCATTTTAAAAGGGTTCTAAAGATTTATAAAATCGGGTTATATAAAAAAAGCCTAGAAATCATCTAGGCTTGGTTAATTCTAATCGGAATATTGGTAATAGGAGAATGGATTTTGGTTCATCTAAACCCAGAAAATGGCTTTCTAAAAGTAAACGTCGTAGATGCTTAGATATGTCAAATTTTGGGTTTCACTTTTAAAAGGCTATCGACCCATTTTCGATTTTGTGCAGTTTCCTTCTGCCGTCCTGTTCTTTTCTCTCACGGAACTCACAGGGAGTATTCTTTCATTCCTTTTACTTTCACTTACAATGCGGAAGGGGGAATGATGTGAGATAGGTTTTAAGCGCTTGGAACTTAGGTTATTTATAATATAGAAAAATAAAAAATTTGAGAGCCGAATAGAAGCGTTTGCTTAAATTATAAAGTGTCATAAAAGTTGAAATTCTGCTTGACTAGTATAGATAGACAACTCGAAAGCCAACTTTTATGACAAGTTCGTTTTATAAGATTAACATTAGGCTATCAATTCAAAGTTCTTTCCTTCAATTTTAAAAGCCGCCTGTCTTTTGCCATTGTTATCGGTAAGGCGGTCTTCCTTGATTTGATATAGCCCTAATGTTTCCAACTGGTTGGCTTTAGCTTTCATAACATTACCATTGTTATCTAAGTATTCATATTTAACATATAGTGGTTGCAAAGCTTCTTTTAAAAAGCTCTTAAGGTATTTGCAATTGACATTTAATATCTTGTCAAGCTCAGCGGTTATTTTGTTTAGAGCATTTCTGTTGTTCAATTGTATAAGTTCTGTTTTCATAAGTTCGTCATCGTAGTTTAGTTGTTTTATTCTTGCTATGCCTAGTATCAATAATGATTGGAACAGTATGCTATACTTATTTTCCAATTTCTGGATTATAAGGCTAGCAGTCCCGTATTTGTATTTCTCAGGATTGTTCCTATATTCTATAAATTGGTCAATCACATATTTGTTGATAGACTGCTTACTCTCATCTTTACATTCCTCCACATCTAATTCACATCCATACAGTTTGGTTTTATAGTTTGCTTCCTTCCACGCAGTTTGTAAAGCATTGATATTTGTGTAGTGACTTAGCGTCCAAGCTTCATAAATGAACTGGTTAACTTTAAAATGTGCCAATTCTGGAATACCAAGTTCATTTGTAGTATATTGAGATATAAACTCGTCCATCATTGATGGCTTAGCAATGCCAGCCTGTACCATACTGTTTCTGTGCTCTTTGTATATTTTCACAAAGTCTACCGCTTCAAACATAACTCGTTTCTCAATTTGTGCAAAGGTTTCCTCAAAGTGCTTCTCCTTATTAAAATCATTTGTGATATGCAGAATTTCATATGGCTTCTTATCCCTTAACCTTCCAATGCATTGAACAGCTTTAATAGGGATACTAATTAAGGTGTGTGGTCTTGCAGTATCAGTTACAATGATAATAGTAGTGTTGTAGTCGTCGAACATATCCCAACCTTCAATATACCTGCAGGTGTATAGGTTAAACCTTTTATACTCACCCTTTTTGGGTTCAGCTTTGAAATATTGATTAAGGTTGAACAATTTGATGTGATTCTCTTCCGCGTCAGCACAGAAGATATTCACATCTGTAATGCCAGTATTTTTGACGACCTTAAAACATTCTGTTACCGAATTAAAGAAGATGTGTACATTGCCCTTGAAGTTATTCTTCTTAATCAATTCTTCTAATGCAGTTCTAGGCTTTTTACAAGAAATAATATTTACTTTTCCTCTAGAACCTCCATATACAATTTTGTACTTCTGTAGTTTTATTATTCTTGGGTCTGTGTAGGGGAATGGAGTTGCAGAACCCATAGCAATCTTTTTAAACTGGAAAACGTGACTGATGGGATTGAGTATCATTTTCCTGAACTTCTCACTTGCGTAGCAGTGCGATTCGTCCAATAGGCAGAAGAATTCATCCTGTAGCATTTTCAATAGACCAGCATCACTTGCTTTTTTTATCAAGACAGGAAAACTTTCTGGGGTTACAAATATCTTTTTATTGACTTGATTGCTTTTAAGGAAGGCAGTAATGTCTTCTCTCTGTTCGTGGTAGATAGAAGCAATAATGTGTCCTTTTGCTTCCCATTCTTTGGCTTTTAGTATTATGGTATTAACTTGAGGGTTAATGATAATACTATTCCTAGGAGCTTTTATCTCAGCGGTTGTTAAACCATTTCCTGTTTCTGTTTTATCTATGTCACTGTTGTGGGGAATTAACCCATTTAAGAAAACGTCGCTTAGCTTTGCATTTTTTGTTGCTTTGATTTTAATGGTTGTATTCACTTCAAAATTTGATTTGGATATAAGTTTCTTATCTAATCCTTACCAAGCATCTAAAAAGTTCTGTGAATCTGCGTAAAAGCTAAATTTTTATGACAGTTGATTGCAAACAAAAAGGCAGTATGAGAACCTGCCTTATGTTGTACTTATATCGTAATGTTTAACTTTTGAAGTGATTACAAAGGTACGGAAAATGTGCCTCTAATCCTATAAAAATCGCTAATTTTTAAGACACAGTATGTACTAGGCCGTGTGGTTTGTTAATTTAATTCCAAAAAACATTTGGAGTCAATAACAACTAAAACTTATCTTTGAGACGTTATCTGGATTTAATCCCTTAAATGTACAAATAACTTAATCTCGGTTGAAAACGATGATTAGTATTGACCTGGCAACGTTGTTGCAATCATTTTTACAAGGTCAATTACAGCATACTTACTTTGCGTGAAGCTAACGGTTAGCTATCATGATTTGAGTTCTAATAACTCATAAATGTTTATCAATCTGCTTCAACTTAAATTAATCGTTGGAGTTAAACACCAAAGTAGATATGGAAGAAATCCCATCTCAAACAGCTTCTATTAATGAAGTAAATCAAACGGTTGTAGCTTCGTCAGAAGTTCCCGGAACCTCAATATTACTTCCAACAAGTGCTCCAGAAGAAATGTTTTCCTTGCAAAGTATGTCAGAGAGCCAAAGAGAACGCTATTATTACCTCTCTAGTCTTTATGATGGTCCAATAAGTCTAATGATTTTAGAAAACGTAAGTCAATATCATTTAAACACGTGGTCAAGTCTATGCGTAAAGATGGATTTTATTACAGACAAAAGGACTGAAGACCCTTACTATAATGCAATATTCAATGAAATTGAAATTAACAGGGATTACTTATTCCCTGAGATAATTAGAACAATTTCTAGGCTTCGCAAATCCTTTAATTTAAAACCATACCATAAGGGTAATATTGGTAAGCATTGTATTAATGACTTCTTTATGATGCATATGGCTGAGCCAGTATGGTCAAAATTTGTAGATGATAACAGTGGCAAACCTATTATATTGGGTTACAAACCAATCATAAATTTAACCAGTCAGTTATAAATCTAATGATGGCAGGTTAGCGCAATCTGCCATCTTTAATAATCAATGTAATTTTGAAATCGAACGAAGTAAAACCGATTGTATTAATGGTAACGTACAAGGATGGTTCTAACAAAATGTACGCTTGTAATAGGCACGTTAACTTGAGAGGATGTTGTCCTGTCAATCAGCAAAGTGCATATTTATTAAAATCGAATCACAATCTATTGAATGATTTACTTGAAGGGGTGGCAGATGTTAAAGCTCAATTATTTGCGTTAGAGATGACTAAAGCAAAAGTGGATAATTTACATACCCTTTTCTTCAAAAGTGTTCAAATGGCTGAACGTAATGCGCTAAAGCCTTGCGAAAGGGTGGAGCTTGAAATTAAGGAGAGAACGACTCAACTGTTTCTTGAGGATTTAAACAAGATTAATCAAATGTAAAGTCTGGAGTCTCATCTAACGCAACTCCCAAGTCTTGATAAATATAAATCTGTGTGGTTTTGAAGTCCGTGTGCCTCATAGTTCTCATTAAATGTTCGGTTAACTGATAACTTGAAAAGGAATGTTTATTCTTTAGAAGAAATGTTCTTGCCCCCGTATGCTTTAAGCCATATGGGGGCTTTGTGAATTTCACACCATCTATTTTCAATATAGATTTACCCATTGCTAACCACTTGCGGTGGAATGCTGAGTATTGCAGAGGTTGGAATTTGTTATATGCACTATGAAATAGATAATAATCATCATTTAAGTCATCTCCAAAATTCTCTTTTATGTAGTCTAAAATGATTTCCTTAAGTTTTCCGAACATCTTTACTTTAGCCGTGGTTCCATCTCTTTGACCCTTTGCGATGTTAGCAGGTATAATGAAATATCCATTTACCAAGTCCAAGTGTTCTAGCTTTAATCTAAATATCTCCGAGAAACGGATATAAACTAGAAATATGATTTGTGTTATTACAAAGTATTTAGTTCCTTCCCAGTGTTTCCTTATTAAATTCAGTTCGGTATCATTAAATATGCAAAACCGAATCTCTTTTTTGACCTTTAAGGTCTGCTTGCCATCCTTTAATATGATTTTATCTTCTCTTATGGGTAGAATATGTTCCATTGGGTTCTGTGAGATTATCTTCAGAACTCTGTAAGCATAGGTAAAAACACCACTAATCCAGCCGCAATTTACATTCGCTGTCTTTGCAACCCATATGCCGGAATCATATTTACCTCTTATAAAATGTGCAATGTCATCCTCTGTGATTTTTCTTATGTCCCCATCCTTTCCAATGGATGACAAGTAAGGTAAGAATTGATTTAGGTGTAATATTTTAATGTTCTTTGCTGAAAGTACCTTAGATGGTATTGGGTTGGTATAATTCTTATAGTTGAACCATTGTGTAAATATAAGCTTATAGTTGTATTGTTCAGCTTCCCTAATTAGCTTTAGGGTATGTTTTAATGATTCCTGTTCTCTGACTTTCGGGTCAATCCCATTACTTAAATCATTTTTCACTAGAGCTAGCAAAATTAGCGCTTCCTCCCGTTTAGCCTTTAAATTTTTAATGGTGTTTAACGCGCTTCTATAGGATTTGCCATATTCCTTTCTATATTCAGTAGTGCCATTGTCAAATGTTATTCTGTAACGAATAAACCACTTAGTTATTAACTTCCCTTTACTATCTTTGTAGCCATCGGCTTCAGATGGATAGATAGTAGGTTCTTTAAATACAAATTTGCTCATAATCAAATGTAATAATTGTCCCTTAAATTGTCCCTTTTTGTTGATAAAATGTTTAATTAATACGATATAATGCATTGTTACAAAGGTTGTAACTTTGTACGCATAATAGTAAGGTAATCTTAAGCCTTATTTACGAAATACAAAATGGAAATTAAATTAAATACAATAGACGAAGCGATAGAAGAGATAAAAGCTGGTAAAATAATTATTGTAGTAGATGATGAAGATCGCGAAAATGAAGGCGACTTTATTACTGCTGCAAGAAACGTAACGCCAGAGGTAATTAATTTCATGTCTAAGTATGGCAGAGGTTTAATCTGCGCACCGCTAATAGAAGATTTGTGTATCGATTTGAAGTTAGATTTAATGGTGCAAAATAATACCGTTCTCCACCAAACTCCTTTTACCGTTTCAGTAGATTTAATTGGACAAGGCTGTACAACGGGAATTTCTACACATGACAGGGCGAAAACTGTACAAGCACTAATTAACCCAGGTACCAAACCAGAAGATTTAGGCAGACCTGGTCATATTTTTCCTTTAAAGGCAAAACGTGAAGGCGTGTTGCGCAGAACTGGCCACACTGAGGCGACTATAGACATTGCTCGTTTGGCTGGTTTTGAGCCAGCAGGTGTATTGGTAGAAATCATGAATGATGATGGAACTATGGCTCGCTTGCCAGAGTTAATGGTTATTGCTGCACAACACCAGCTTAAAATAATCTCAATTAAAGATTTAATTGCTTACCGTTTGGCGGCAGAAAGTTTAATTAGACAAGAAGTTGCAGTTAACTTGCCAACACAATGGGGCGATTTTAAAATGACAGCTTATACTCAACTAAGCAATGGTGCTACTCATTTAGCTATTACCAAAGGCGAATGGAAAGAAGGTGAGCCAATTTTAGCGAGAATACACAGTTCATGTGTTACTGGGGATATTTTTGGCTCTTGCCGCTGCGATTGTGGGCCACAATTACATAAGGCGCTTCAAATGTTAGAGCAAGAAGGAAAAGGTATCGTGGTTTATATGAACCAAGAGGGCAGAGGAATTGGGTTAGTGAACAAGCTTCGCTCTTACAACTTGCAAGATGCTGGTTACGATACTGTAGAAGCAAACATAGAATTAGGCTTTAAAGGAGACGAACGCGATTACGGTGTTGGCGCGCAGATTTTAAGAGCACAAGGTGTAACTAAAATGAGGTTAATGTCTAACAATCCAACAAAGAGAGCTGGTTTAATAGGCTATGGTTTAGAGATTGTAGAGAACATTCCAATAGAAATAGAAAGCAATAAACATAATGAGTCTTATTTAATTACCAAACGCGATAAAATGGGACACCAGATTATGAAATAGTGTTTTTGTCTTGATTAGGATTTTTAGGATGAGAAGATTTTAGGATTTGAATCTTACCATCCATTAATCCTAAAAATCCTAA
>SEDG01000245.1 GCA_004295885.1 Pedobacter sp.
AGCACAAGGTTATGCCATCACAACTGATGAGGCTAAAAAATTATTAGCTCACTATGAAAAGCTAGATGGTGGCGGTATTTATAACAATCGCAAACTTCCATTCGAATTATTCGGACAGCTACAGGAAAACTACACCGCCATTGGTTGGGGTTCTATGGAGCACTCGGCAGATTATGTAGAACTGGCAGCTTACGGACCGGGTAGCACCTTGATGAAACCCTTTGTTCGCAATACTGAACTGCATAATTTAATGTTAAATGCTGCGGGGGTTAAAGTTTAGCAACTTTAAGATTGGCAGGATTAACGCGGATCGCTTATTTAATTTCAAACTGCAAACCACTTAGATACCGATAAAGTCCTTCCTCATTTTCCATCAGTTCGTTGTGAGTACCCGATTCGATAATACTGCCCTTTTCCATCACGATGATTTTATGAGCTTCGCGAATGGTGGATAATCTATGCGCAATGATAATCGAAGTACGACCTTTCATAAGTTCCTCTAGTGCTTCCTGAACTAATCTTTCAGACTCAGAATCTAAAGACGATGTGGCTTCATCAAGAATGAGTATCGATGGGTTCTTTAACAAGGCTCTCGCAATCGCTATTCTTTGTCTTTGTCCGCCAGAAAGTTTTACACCACGTTCGCCGACTATAGTCGAATATCCATCTGGGAAAGAGGTAATAAACTGATGTGCATTTGCCCTTTGTGCAGCTAGTATGATTTCATCTTTGGTAGCATTTAATCTGCCATAGGCGATGTTTTCAAAAATTGTACCCCCAAACAACATCACATCTTGTGGCACTATAGCCACTTGATTACGAATGTCAGTTAAAGCATAATCACTAGCTGGTTTGCCATCAAACATTATTTCACCACCTTGTGGATGATAGAACTGTAAGATCAAGGCGGCCGTTGTAGTTTTACCAGAACCACTAGGGCCTACGATAGCTACCCTTTCGCCAGCTTTGGCTTCAAAGGAAATGTTCTTCAAAACCGCCACTTCTGGTCTAGCAGGATAAGAAAACTGAACATTATTAAAGGCTAAGTCGCCAACTATCTTTTGTTCAACATAGTCAATATGATTGGTAATAGAAACGGCTTCGCCTTGCTCGGCTAAAATTTCCAATACTCTTTCGCTCGCACCTACAGTCTTCTGGATATTGGCAAACATCTCTGGAAAACTTCCCAGAGAACTGGCTAAAAACATAGCATAAAGTGAAAATTGTAAAAGCTGACCGAAAGTAATTTCGCCATGGCTTACCAATATACATCCATATCCAATTACACCCAAAATACCTCCGAAAAGACATAGTACGATGAACGAAGAGAACATTCCCCTAAATTTAGCTCCTTTTATGGCGATGTTAGCCACTTCACGAATCGCCTTACTATAACGTCCAGCTTCGAAGGGTTCGTTAACGAAAGCTTTTACATTGGCAATACCCATCAATGTTTCATCTACGATGATATTCGATTCTGCCAATTTATCTTGCGCCTGCCGAGAAATTTTCTTGATAAACCTACCGAAGAATACCGCGGCAACAATAAGCACTGGCAAAACAATAAGTAAGGCGAAAACAAGCTTTTTAGAAATAATAGACATGAATACGATGCCACCTACTAACAGCACCGCCTGCCTAATCATTTCCGCAATGGTGGTAGTGAGTGTATCTTGTACCTGCGAAAGATCTGCTGATATTCGGCTATTAAGTTCACCCACTCTTCTTCCTGAAAAGAAGTCCATTGGAAGTGTAATCAATTTCAGATAGGTATCTTTCCTAATATCAGCTAAGGCTCGTTCGCCCACGCCTACAAACCATAAAATTCTAAAAAATGAAATAATGGCCTGTATCACCAATACTACAAAAGCCAACAACAATATGCCTATTATGGTACTTGGCAAAAAATCGTTGGTACGCTTGCCTTGAGCTGTATCGATGAGCGCTCCAACAAATGATGGAAACGCCAAGCCGACCAAACTGGATAACAATAGAAAGAATAAGGCGGCAATGAATTTGCCTCGGTATGGCCTTAAGTAACTCAATAGTTTTGCAACATGGCTTAAGGTCTCTCTGTTCAACTTTGCTTTGGGCAATTCGATACCAGCTGCGTTACCGCTATTTAATTTTTGTCTTGCCATAAAATGGATAATAAAATAGTATTGATGCTAGATTTAGCACAGAACAAAAGTACGGATAACTTTTTATCGTGCTTGTTAACTTTTTGGGCTTTGCCGATGAAAACAGGCATTTCGCCGCATGATGTGATTGTAATAGGTCGCTGGCTAGCAATTGTTAAACAAAAAAGCAGCTCTTATTTAGAACTGCTTTTATCATTTTTACTATACTTATTAGTTTTGCTCAATCTCCTTCAAGCTATTCATTTTTTTGTAAGCTAAAAATCCTTTGATGTCTTCAAAGTGCTCACGAACTCGTTTATTGCCAAACTCAAATACTTTCGTAGCCAATCCGTCTAAGAAGTCACGATCGTGAGATACCAAAATCAAAGTACCATCAAAATCTTTCAAGGCATCTTTAATGATATCTTTCGTTTTCATATCCAAATGATTAGTCGGCTCATCCAATATTAAAACATTTACTGGCTCTAACAATAATTTAATCATCGCTAAACGAGTTTTCTCACCTCCCGAAAGTACTTTTACTTTTTTTGTAGTATCATCGCCACTAAACATAAAGGCTCCTAAGAGGTCTTTAATTTTTATGCTACCATCACTCAATGGAATTTGATCAATGGTTTCGAATACCGTTAGGTTCTCATCAAGCAATGCAGCCTGGTTTTGAGCAAAGTACCCAATTTTGGCATTGTGTCCTACTTTTAAACTTCCTTCAAAATCAATCTCGCCCATGATAGCTTTAATCATGGTGGATTTACCTTCACCATTCTTACCCACAAAAGCAATTTTTTCTCCACGTTCAATCACCATTGATGCCTTTGCAAACACAGTATGATCGCCATAAGTTTTAGTGAGTTCTTCTACCATTACTGGATATTGGCCAGAACGTGGTGATGGCGGAAACTTCAATCGCAATGCTGAAGTATCTACTTCATCAATCTCAATCACTTCCAATTTCTCAAGCATTTTTACACGAGATTGCACCTGTAAGGTTTTAGAATAGGTTCCTCTAAATCGATCTATAAATTCTTGGTTATCTGCAATAAAACGTTGTTGCTCTTCGTAAGCTTTTAATTGGTGAATACGTCGATCGGCTCGCAATTGCAAATAATGGCTGTATTTAGCTTTGTAGTCGTATATTCTGCCCATAGTAACCTCAATAGTGCGATTGGTAATGTTATCTACAAAAGCACGGTCATGTGAAATGACCATCACGGCATTAGCAGAATTCATCAAGAAATCTTCCAACCATTGGATACTTTCGATGTCCATGTGGTTGGTAGGCTCATCGAGTAGGATCAGATCTGGTTTTTTTAATAGAATCTTGGCCAGTTCGATACGCATGCGCCATCCACCCGAAAATTCAGACGTTTGACGAGTAAAGTCTTTACGTTCGAAACCTAATCCTTTTAGTACTTTTTCTACCTCTGCATCATAATTGGTTTCCTCAATCGAATAAAACTTTTCGCTCAGTTCAGATACACGTTCAATAAGCTTCATGTAATCATCACTTTCGTAATCGGTACGAATGGTCAACTGCTCATTTAGCTCGTCGAGCTCTTTTTGCATTTGGTTCACTTCTTCAAAAGCCTTCATCGTTTCTTCAAAAACGGTGACCTTATCTTTCGTTAGTAAATGCTGAGGTAAATAAGCAATTACAGCTTCTTTTGGACCAGTTACATTACCAGAAGTAGGTTTAGTTGCACCAGCAATAATTTTTAAAATGGTAGACTTGCCAGCACCATTTTTACCCATCAAGGCGATTTTATCATTCTGGTTTATAGAAAAGGTAACGTCGCTAAAAAGGGTTGTTCCGCCGAATGAAACGGAAATATTATTTACATTAATCAAGATTGCAATTTTTAATTGGCGGCAAAGATAAGGGAATTGCGTAAATTAAGAATAGAAAACCACTTCATTTCAACAGACCAAAAACAATTTTGGCAATTCTAAACTCTAGGCAAAGTAAAACAGAACCTGCTACCTTCCCCTATTTCACTCTCTACCCATATCATTCCTTTTTCTGCTTCGATAAAATCCTTAGAAATGGCAAGACCTAATCCTGAGCCCGATTTGTTTTGTCCATCGGTTGGTACTTGAAAATAACGGTCAAATAATCTTTTCTGATATTTTTCTTCTATTCCTTTTCCAAAATCCTTTAC
>SEDG01000246.1 GCA_004295885.1 Pedobacter sp.
ATATTCTTTTCCATCTTTAAAAACTACATAAGTATCATTTCCCTCTGGAAAAATGGCGTAGTTAACATCTCCTATTTCTATATCAAATGGTTGTTGCATAATTTTCTGGTTGATAGTTAATAGCTGATGGACCATGGACTATTATCCATGAACCATCAACCTTACTTAATTGTTTAACTCTTTTAGTTGTTTAATAAACGCTATAAATTTTGGGTTTGAATAATTTGCGGCTCCCACTTCATTAAATGAAATTCTTCCTCTCTTATCAAACACAATTGTTGTTGGTAAAGAGCCTTTAAATAATTCTCTCGGCAATTCGCTAGCAAAAGTATACACAGGCATTTGGTAACTTCTCTTATCCATATAAGTCTGCGCTTTGGGAAAATCACCATCAGCATCAATCATTAAAAAGACAACATCGGCATCGCTTTTAAATTGTTGGTGTAATTTATTTATCGATGGCATTTCTGCCAAACAAGGAGGACACCAAGTTGCCCAAAAGTTAATGAAAACGACTTTGCCTTTTAGTTCATTCAAATTAACAACTTTCCCTTTGGCATCTTTAAATTTAATTTCAGATAAATCTGGTGTGTTGGGTAAATTTTCTGCATCCACATTTGGCTTAAATAACCCTATTTCCATTAGTCCTTGTATCATAAATGCCTTAACTGGTGGTACAAAAAGCACTACCAATATTAGGATTACGAAAAGGACATTACCAATTGTTTTTTTAGTCATTTTAGTCTGCATCAACTCTAAAGTTTCTTCCCCCAAAGTTAGAGATGTTATAGCTCAATCCAAATGTAAAAACTCTAGTAATTTGATTTGTTCTACTATCGATTATCGAATTCCCAGAAACAGACCGAGCTAAATTATTTCCTTGATTTAACAAATCATTGGCGTTAATGTTCAAACTTAATGATTGAGATTTAAAAAACGACTTGCTTAAATTTGCATTTAACAATAATGGGTTGGTATTTGCCAATGAGTAGCCAGAATTTATCCTTTTGCTACCATTAAATGCTACGCGATAACTTTTTCTTATTGTTGCTTGAGCGGACAGGGACATGTCTAAACTTTTAACATTTCTATTGGTAGCGTTGTTAAAATCAGAGTTGTTTACGCTCATATTGTAATTCATATTTGCATAAACCGATAGTTTCTTCAATCTTAAAGAACTGTTTAAACCCGTTCTAAAGCTATGGGTCTTAAAAAAATTAGCTCCAGTTATTTGTCCTAGGTTAGCCAGAGCTACATCATTAAATTGGTTAATGTTAATCGAATTGTTATTAGAGCTAAAACCGTAGCTGCCATTTGCATTGATCCCAAATTTTTTGAGGTTAAACGAGGCGTTGATATTCTGCGAAATATTTACTCCCTTATTAAAACTTTTAATATTGTTGATGAATACAGCTCGATTTGAAAGACCAATATTACCTCCATAAGAAATAGAAAATTTATTCTTTTTAATGGGAACATTTAACACATAATTACTTCCAGCATTGTAAGTGCCGTTTACATTTTCGAACCTTGTTTCTTGCTTTAAGCTGTTTAAGGTGTCTGGGATTAAAACCACATTATTAACGATCTCATTTTGAGTGGTTGCAAAGCTCAATCCAGTCTGTACCGAAACCCCTGATTTGGTATGGACATAGTTAAAACTTGAAGAAACATTATGGCTAAATGACGGCTTTAAATTCGGGTTACCAACCACGATATTCTGTAAATTTTGAGTGTTTCTAATAGGTTGCAGTTGATATATAGTAGGGCTATTATTATTACCACTATAATTCACCGAAACTGTTTTCCCCTTACTTATCGTTCTGCTTAAATTAATGTTTGGCGAATAGTTGAGGTTATTATTATTTATTTTTCGATTTAGGTTGATGTAGTTACTACTCATAAAAGTTGGCCTTAAATTGAGACCAAAATTATACCTCATCTTTTTATTGTTGAAATTGTAATTAATTCCCAAAAGTTGATTGATGAACACAGAACTGGATTGGGTGCTTAACGTATCGACATATCTAGGCTGATTGTTCAAATTGTCAAAAACAAAAGTAGAAACATCGCTATTGCTTCGGCCAAATGAACCATTGTAATTGAAATTTAGGCTTTGTCTGGCTAGGCTATCCTTTAGCTTTTTCAAGCCCAAACTGAAGCTAATTCCATAATTAAAGTTTAAGCTATTTCCTGTTGTAATTAAATTCCTGTTCAACACAGAATCCTTCTCTAAAACCTGTGTAACCTTGTCGTAATAAAGGGTATTTGTATTTATAATTCTATCCGAATTATTTGAAGAAGTGGAAATTCCCACATTAGCCGATAAGCTATTTTTTTTGTTCTTTAATATTTTAGAGAAGTTCAAACTAGCATTAATTCTTGGCGATTTATTGGCAGACTGATTAAAGTTTTTGTTGTCTTGCTTAATCACGCCCGACTGATTATTTATAGAAGTGCTTATATTATTACCATTGTTATAGGAAGCTCCGATATTTCCGTTCAGGTATATTTTTTTATTATTGAAGTTGAAATTGCTGTTTAGATTATGGTTGTTGTTTCTGTTTTCTCCAGTACTGGATGAGTTGTTGTAAAACGTTCCTAAGGGGTTTAAGGTTTCTACAGATTGCTCATTAGCAAAGGCTGATTTGTTATTTCCACCATTATAGTTAACGCCGAAACTTCCATTTTTTCCCCATTTATCATTATGCGATAATACCACACCTTTATTTTGGGTTTTACCAGCACCATTATTCGATTCACCATAGTTCAATCCAGCCGTACTTTGTTTATCATCACTCCATAAGCTAATGTTTCCACCACTACCTATTTGATCATTAGTACCACCATTAATGCTAAGCGAACCAAACTTACCTTTATTCATACCTGGTTTGGTTACAATATTTAACATTTTGGCAGGTTCACCAATCTTAATTCCTGTAAAGTTAGCTTCATCGCCAAAGTCATCTATGATTTGAATTTTCGATACAATACCCGCTGGAAGTTTACCTATAAAATCTTTAATATTATTGGTAAAAAAGTCCTTTCCATTAATCCGTAGCTTCACCATTTCTTTGCCCATCGTTTTCACATTGTATTCATCATCCACTTCTAATCCGGGGAACTGTTTTATTAAATCAGCAACATTATCCCCTTCCATAATCCTGTAGGCTGCGGCGTTGTACTCAACCGTATCTTGCATAATTCTGATGGGATTTGGCTTCGTTTTGATGACAACTTCCTTTAATGTATTTGAAGAAAATTTAAGTGCGATGTCTTTGAGCTCCATTTGTTTTTCTCTCCCAAAAGAATAGTTTTTGCTAAAAGATTGATAACCCATCAATTCAACTTTTATAGAGAACGAATCTGATTTTATCTTTGCAAAGCTGAAATAGCCCTCTTCATCAGTGGTGGTTCTTAACGTATCGCTACCGATAATTAGCAATACTGGCGCATCGCTTACCGCAGTTTTACTGGTGTCGGTAACAAAACCACTAATGCGTTTACTGCTTTGTGCCAACAGTGTTGATGTGCATAAAGACAATAAAATTAAAAGAAAAAAGGAGTAGCGTTTTTTCAAGAGACGATGGTTACCTATTACAAACTTAATTTTTAGTTTTCAGCATCTTGCATTTTTTACAAAATTTAACTAAAACTTTAAGTTAGATTAGATAAACATCTATTTTCCATAAATTATTTACAGAAATAAAAAGAGCCAACCGTTTAGAGATTGGCTCTTTGGAGATGCTATTTGTGTGTAAATATAGCGGCTCCGAATTTAGTTGCATCAACAGTTGCTTTAAGGCCCTTGGCATAAACAGTATAAACCTTGCCTGCTTCTATTTTAACATCGGCTAAAACTACTTCATTAGCTCCTGTTGTTTTGTTTTTGATGTTAAACGTTACTTTTTCTGCAGCGTCAATAGATTCGAAAGTTGAATATTCCTTGAATGCCTTATTGGTAAATAAATCTGTTGGGCTACCTGCAATTGCTAAGTTTAAAGCTTCAGCATCTGGACTTAAATTCACAAAACGGATTCTGGCTTTTCCTGTAGCGGGCTGTGTAAAATCATCTTTTAAGAACAAGAAGTTGATGTTTTCTAATTTATCAATAACAAATAATGAATAACCTTCTTGTGGCTCTAACGTAAATTCTTGTGATTTTAAACTAGTTGTAGTACCTGTTTTTGTCACATCAAATTTTCTTTTGCCAGAATAAGCATTTAAATAATCCATCTTCATTCCGAAAGAAAAATCATTTACACTTATTTTGGTATTGTTGATGTATACAT
>SEDG01000247.1 GCA_004295885.1 Pedobacter sp.
TTACAAGGTAATAATTTAAATTTAGTCTCACTTAAAAGCGACCTGAAAAAATCTCTTTTCTGCTGAAAGAAATCTGGTATTTCCTTGTAAATATTCTCGCTTTTTAAGTAATTGGCAATACCTAACTGCATAGGAGTATTAACGCTAAAAACATTAAACTGGTGTGTTTTCCTAAATTCTGCTGTGAGTTTAGCAGGAGCAAGGCAATAACCAAGCTTCCAACCTGTGGTATGCAAAAGTTTACCAAAAGAGGCAATTACAAAACTCCTTTCTTGCAATTCCGGATATAATGAGACACTATGATGTTGCTCTCCGTCATAAATGATATGCTCATACACTTCATCACTCAAAATTAGAATATCTGTGTTTTTTGTAAGTTTTATCAGTGCATCAATATCTTCTTTACTTAAAATGCTCCCAGTAGGATTTTGTGGACTATTTAAAATAATCATTCTAGTGTTAGCCGAAAACGTCTTTTTAACCATCTCCCAATCGATTTTATAATCAGGTGCATGAAGGGCAAAAGGCTTAACAAGTCCGCCGAATAATTTGATGGTAGGCGAGTAGCTATCGTAAGCTGGTTCAAAAATAATTACCTCATCACCAGGATTAATCACAGCTGCAATCGCTGTAAAAATAGCCTGAGTTCCGCCTGCTGTTATGGTAATTTCGGTATCTGGATTATATTTAGCGCCGTAAAATTCAAATGCTTTCTCTGCGATTAGTTCTCTTAAAACTGGTAATCCAGGCATCGGTGCATATTGATTATGCCCATCATACATCGCATCAGCAACAAATTTTATCAGCTTTGGGTCTGTAGCATAATCAGGAAAACCTTGAGATAGATTAATGGCATTATGTTCTTGAGCCAATTTAGACATCACCGAAAAAATAGTGGTGCCCACTGTAGGTAGTTTAGAATTTATAGGTATCATGTACCACGAAAATAGTAATAATACTATAAAATCTAATTATTGATTTATTGTGTTGGGCCTAATTTTTCTTCTACCAATTAATAAAAACAGTAATGCCAATAAGGCTGCGATAGTCATAACTGCTGGCATTGGCCACATTACATCTGCTGCAAACATACTTATTGCAGCCGAAGCCAAAGCACCTAAACCCATTTGTAACGCACCCATTAAAGCAGATGCACTACCAGCATTTTTTGTAAAAGGAGCTAAAGAAAGTGCAGAAGCATTCGGATTAATAAAGCCTAGGCAGCCTAAAAATAGAGCGATGAAACCAATAGCCGATGAAAAATACAGATAGAATTGCAAAAATCCACCCGTAACCTGTTTCACTTACCTTATACAAGTCCATAAAAACCACAGGTGATGAAGAAACATAAGCAAACAAACCGCTAAAAGTGATAGCGCTAACTAATGCGTAGGTATAAAAGCTTGGTTCCTTTAAAACAACAAAAAAGTTTGTTAAAATTGGTTTTGGTTTTAAAGAATAAGTTGGGTCTGGCTTATAACTTTCTGGTAATAACCAAATTGTTGTGATTAATAACAACACTGCCACCAAGCTTAAAAATACAAATACAGATTGCCAACCTAATGCAGTAATTAAGTAACCGCCTGCAGTTGGAGCTAACATAGGAGATAACGCAATAACTAACAAAAGCGAAGCAAACACTTTCGGACTTTCTTCAACAGTAAACAAATCTCTAACCATTGCAATGGAAGCTACTGCAGCAGCACAACTTCCTATCGCCTGAATGAATCTTAAGATAATCAATTGGTCTATAGAGGTTACAAATAAACAGCAAAGCGATGAAATGATGTAAAGCGTCAGACCAAAATAGAGTGGTTTTTTCCTCCCGAATTTATCTAGCAATGGTCCGTACAATAGTTGCCCAGCAGAAATGCCAATAAAGAAACTTGAGAGCGATAAAGAAACTTTCGGGACATCAGTATTTAAATCTTTAGCTATTGCCTTAAATCCTGGTAAATACATATCTATAGAAAATGGTCCTAAAGCCGCTAACGAGCCTAATATTAGAATGATATAAAAAGATTTAGATTTCGCCATGTGCATTTTTGAGAGCTGCAAAGATGTAAATTTGCCATTTCTTGCAAGTCTGTACTTTGTAAAAATAGAAAGATAACAACTTGAACGAGTATTAGAATTTCGTTTACATTAAAATAGTTGTATTTTAGTCAACATGACTTTTAAAACCAAAGAAAGCCGATTGCTACTTGTTCTAGGTGCATTTTTTGTAGCGAATGCAATTTTATCAGAATTTATTGGAGTTAAAATTTTTTCAGTAGAAGAGACGTTAGGACTTAAAAAATTTGACATTAACCTTTTCGGCGTTCCAAATCTTTCATTTAACATGTCTGCTGGGGTATTAACTTGGCCAATTATTTTTATAATGACAGATATCATCAATGAATATTTTGGAGTAAAACAGGTTCGGTTTCTATCAATATTAACAAGTGTGCTTATTGGTTTTGCCTTTTTTGTAGTGTGGTTGGCTATGAAATTGCAGCCATCAGATTTTTGGGTAATGCAGAAAGTAGATGGTCAAGACATCAACATGTTGGTTGCTTTCGATGCTATTTTCGGTCAAGGTATGTGGATTATAGTTGGGTCAATTACAGCATTTTTAATTGGGCAGATGGTTGATGTTTTAATTTTTCATAAGATTAAAAAATTTACAGGAGAAAGAGCGCTTTGGTTGAGAGCAACTGGGTCAACCGTTTTTTCACAACTTATTGACAGTTTTGTTGTTATTTTTATTGCATTCTATTTAAATCCAGCCTACCATTGGAGTTGGGAAATGGTTGCTGCAATTGGCTTAGTAGGATACACCTATAAATTTGTAATCGCCCTGCTAATGACACCGATATTGTATCTAGTTCATGGAGTAATTGATGGCTATTTAGGGAAAGATTTAGCACATAGAATGACAAAAATGGCGGGAAGAGGATAAATGCAGGATAAAACGATATTAGCTTTGACATTTATTAGGCAGTTTGTGCTAAGCCTACCTGACGTTTATGAGCAAATTTGTTTTGATACGCCAGCTTTTTATGTAAACAAACATATCTTTGCAAGGCTAAAGGAGGATGAAGAAAATTTAGTCATCCACACTGTGGAAAGAGAAAAGTGGATGGATAAAGACCCAAAAACATTTTTTATTACCGACCATTACCTTAACTATAAATATATGCTGGTTAACCTAGATAGGGTAGAACCAGATGATTTAAAACAGCTATTATTAACTGCTTGGAAAACACGGGCAAGTAAAACAACATTGAAGAAACTAACATTAAATTAGATGTATTATTATCTATTATATTTTGGCATCGCCAGAAATCCATTTACAGAAGAAGACTTTAAATCTTTATTAGAACAAGCTAGGGAAAGAAATGAATCCTTAGACATAACAGGTAAACTTTTGCATTGCGAAGGAACTTTCATTCAATTATTAGAAGGAAAAAAAGAAAATGTTGAAGAAGTTTACCAATCAATAACAAAAGATAACAGACTGATAGCCAATAAGACCATAACCGTTGGCGCTACAACTGAAAGGTATTACAAAGATTGGAGTATGGCCTTTAAGGACGTTGCCATGGCAGATATTAATGAAATAGAGCACTGTTCGCACCATGACGTAGCTGCCTACATAAAATCAGCCAGTGCGATAAAACTCCTTAAACTGCTTGCTGTAGCCTAACTATTTTTTTAAAACACAAAAAGGGTTTATATAATGTTATGTTATAAACCCTTTTTTAATGCTTTTTATATTTCAGAATTTTTTAAAAGATTTAGAGAAACTACTTATCGGCGATGAGGAATGGCTTTTCATCCCCGAAATAATGGTTCGTACGCTAGTAATGTATTTGATTGTGCTCTTCAGCTTAAGACTGTTAGGCAAAAGAGGCGTTAAACAATTATCTGTTTTTGAGCTTGTAGTAATCATCAGTTTAGGTTCTGCCGCTGGCGACCCAATGTTTTATAGAGAAGTGGGCCTATTATCAGCCGTTGCTGTATTTTCAGTTGTAATTTTAGCCTATAAGGTAACATCGTATTTTGTAAACAAGAGCAAAAAAGTAGAGCAATTACTCGAAGGCAGTTGCACATGCTTAATTAACGATGGAAAATTTTCCATTGACAACTTTAAAAAAGAAACGTTAGCTCAAGATGAATTTTTCTCTGAATTGCGTTTGCAAAGCATATCACATCTCGGGCAAGTTGAGCTTGCCATCATAGAAACCTCCGGTAGTGTAAGCGTGTTTTTTTACCCAGATGAAGAAGTGAAGTATGGTTTACCAATTTTGCCAGCATTATTTTGCGAAAAACAAAATGAGATAAAACAAAAAGGCTATTATTCTTGTAGTTTCTGTGGTTACACTGATGAATTTTTACCCAGCAAGAAAACTATTTGTAAGGTTTGCAAAAAAACAGAATGGGTAACATCGATAAACAAGAAGCGAATAACTTAATATTATTTCATCAATATAATTGAAAAACAATAACTTATAAATTGGATTAACTGACACTTAGATAGCAAAATACCCATTATTTTTTGTATATTTGTGCAAATTTTTAAACATTAATGAAGATATTTATTACAGGCCTTCCTTTAGAAGTAGGGGAAGATGAATTAACAGCCGTATTTGGTGATTTCGGTCAAGTAAAATCACTTAGAATTATTAAAGACCGCGAAACAAATCAAAGCCGTGGCTTTGGTTTTGTAGAGATGCCTAATGATGATGAAGCTAGAGAAGCTATCAAAAGAATGAACGGCGGTGACTACAACGGTAACAGAATTAAAGTTGCTGAAGCACAAGAAAAGCCAAACACAGGTGGCGGTAACGCTGGTGGTGGTTTTAAACGTAACAACAGTAGAGAACGTAGTTACTAAATTGTAGCTTTCCTCTTGACTTTATGAAGTCTATTCGGGCTAGAGGATTTTTACGGATTAATATTTCTTATTTTTAAAGCCTATTTTAGGGTTTTATCAATTATAAAAAGATTGCGAATCTAATAGGTTCGCTTTTTTTTTGTCGTAGATTTTTATCTCCATAATCGTTATCTTTAACTAACCAAATATCAATAGCATTGAAAGTTGACTATATTGCTTTATCAGTACCTATTTTCTTTATCCTTATCGGTATAGAGTTATTTTACGATTTTTATAAAAAATTAAAGTATTATCGATTTAATGATAGTATTTCGAATTTAAGTCAGGGGATTGGCTCGCAAATTACAGGGCTTTTTATGAAAACTGCCTTATTTTTTGGTTATAAGTATATTTTCGAACATTGGA
>SEDG01000248.1 GCA_004295885.1 Pedobacter sp.
ATGTCATGTTTGATATATTGAAGGTCTAATGATGTATTCCCATCGTTATGAACTACAGAAATAGCAGGTTCCACTAAGTTTTTACCACCCGATGGTGTATATGCATTATTCAGCATGGCACTATAATCGTTTCCCTTATACATGGCCGGAATGTTGCCATATTCGCTTTGATTGGCCAACTTTTTTCCAAAATAAATAATCTTCACCCCTTCTTTTGCATCTGTAGTTAATACCAATGCGTTATTTTGGGTTTCAATAGGGATAGTTTTCGTTTGGGCATTAATTTTCCCATAAACGAGAGTTAATAGTAAAAGGGTAAGGCTAACTATTTTAATTTTGGATCTTAGTTTAAACATTATTGCTTCTTTAATAGGTTATTTTAACTAGCTATTTTTCGATTTTTGATATTTTAAATATCCTTGCATCTGCTGCTGGCAAAGTGAAATTTGAATTTCCTGTCAGCAAAATCTTTTCATCACTTAAAACATCTGTAGCTATGTATCTTTGTTTCTCATCTAATCTCATGCTAGCTTTGGACATGGCAATTCTTTTCTCATCATCATTATAATTAAAAGCCACTAAATAAGTGATGCCTTTTACGTGTTTAGTAAACAGTGTTGATGCGGCGTTATGGTTTTCCATTGGCCTAAAGGCTCTCCCATCTTCAATGATTTGTAAGAGTTCAGGATTTTGGAAAAGTTTTTTAGCCCTGTCCTTCCAAGGTCCATCTTCGGAAAAATCGTCACCAACGATTAGGCTTCCCGTGGCAAGGGCAGAAAATAACCGAGCCCTATTGGCACCTTCTTTCTCTGTTTTTAACACCACATGGTCTGCGTCTATGTAATCATATAAGTAGGTTTGCCACCAGCCATAGGTTAGGCTATTCAACGTGTATTTCGTATCGCTGATGGAGTGGAAAGCATCACAAGCAATTCTTCGCATATGTACATACCTCGCAGTGGCGATGTTTGGCGAGATGGCGGCATAAATGAGCATCTTACCATCTAATTGGCGCAATAAAAACTGCATACCTTCTCTGTAGGCCTGCATACCTGTGGTTATCCTTGTATTATAAAAATGAGTTGATTCAATAGCCGCATGGCCTAAAAAGTCAATTTTAATCATTTCGAAACCGCATTCTTTTAATTTACCAATAACCAAGGCAATCCTTTTTTGCGTACCTGGATGAGTGGGGTCTAGTGCCCTGGCGCCATCAATGTCATGATAAGTCTTTCCTGTTTTGGTCCACAGCTCACCATAAGTATAGTTGCTTCCCTCTACCCTTCTGCCCGAACCACCTTTAAAACCCCAATCTGTAAATGGTGCCCAATAGACACCTGGTCTTAACCCTCTTTTTTTCGTGTAGGCAGCAAACGCCTTTAGCCTGCTAAAATCTCCCTCTAAGCCCCCATCGATCAACTTGTCCCAATAAGAATCTAGATCTATAAAGGCCGTTCCCCCGCTTCTAAAACCTTTCAGGCTATCAGCGAAATAATCAACTGTTTTAATTGCCTTTTCATAAGAAATATGCTCTTGCATGGCTCCCCAACTATTCCAGCCTACTGGCGTTGCCTGTTTCCATTTAAATACAATTGGAGCATCTGCCAACTTACAAACTTTAGCATAAGCTTCCATCCCTTTTCTCCAATCAGCAAATGCACCAAAAAATATCCTCGAAGATGAGATCAGTTTGCCCTTGATATAACCATGAGTTATGGTGTCTCTGGTAATCCGCTGGTCGGTAAACCCATTTTTCACGGCAAGAAGAATAGATTTATCGATATTTAGTTTGGTTTCCACACCAGTTTTCCAATCACCTTGCTCAACCGAGCCAGCAATCAAACCAGTTCTAGAGCCTTCATTATACAGTGCCCCTACCTCTGCACTCACCTGCGAATCTTTGTTCGATAACTGTTTGGTATTGTAACTGATAAATGTGTCATTATCAAACGGAACAAATACAGAATTGATTTCAGACGACCCGCCAAAAACACGAGTTACACCTTGTATCGGGAACATTTCGTTAGAGGCTAAGGAATTGCCGATAAGTTGAACGCTGCATAAAAAATAAGGCAAGGCATCGTAGGCATAAAAGATTTGGCGCATTTCAGCCAAACCTTTCCCTTTCAGTATAATTGAATATTTTTTACCCTTCCCGATCCGATCATTCAGCATTTCCTTAGTAAAAGTTCTATTGGTATAATCTTTTGAGGAATAGGTCATGTTACGGGTTTTAACCAATGAAAAGCCATCATCCAACCATTGAGTAGTTTGATTAAAAACTTTAAAAGTTCCTTTTTTAAGGTCATAACTTATTAAACCTTTCTTGCCAAAAGAAATATCAACTGCCCAAGATTTGGCAAGGAGCAGGAACATTAGCAACAAGCTTAAGAAAGAGGCTTTTCTATTGATCATTTTACTCTTAAGCTTTTGTAGCCATTATATTGATTATTTTACCATTAAGCCTAATTTTTACCATTTTAGGTTTAGGAGAATACACTCGGTATCCAGTTACCTTGCCGTCTTTCCAGTTGATATCTACCGTAAAGTTACCCCTCGCTTTAAGTCCCTTGATTGAGCCATACTTTTTCCAAGCGTCTGGTATTGCTGGTAAAAAGTCGATAAAGCCATCATGACTCTGTAATAACATCTCAACAATTGCTGCAGCCGCACCGAAATTTCCATCAATCTGAAAAGGGGGGCCAGCAGACAACATATTAGGATAAACACCACCCCCAGCTCCATAGTTGATGTCAGTTCTCATTGTCGGTTTCAAGATTTCCCTTAGTAATTTAAAAGCACGGTTACCATCTTGCAGCCTTGCCCAAAATAGTTGTTTGTAAGCAATAGACCAACTTGGCCCATCATCGCCCCTAACTTCCAATGTTTTTTTTGCTGCTTCAGCTAGCGCTGGTGTAGAAAAAGGGGTAATCAATGCTGCTGGATATAGACCGTATAAATGAGAAATATGTCTATGCTGTGGATCGGTTTCCTTATAATCTTCTAGCCATTCTTGAATGCGCCCATCTTTGCTGATGATTCCAGCAGGGGGCAGCATCTTTAACCTGGATTGAAGCTCGGCCCTAAACTCAGAATCAATGCCCAACAGTTTCGATGCTGTAATTACATTACCAAATAACTCTCTTACAATCTGATTATCGATAGTTGGGCCCATAGAGATGCTAGCCGTGCGACCGTTTGGCAAATAAAAAGAATTTTCTGGAGAAACCGACGGTGAAGTAACCAGCCAGCCTGACTTTGGATCTTTAATCAGCGCACTTTTATAAAATGTTGCCGAACCTTTCAACACGGGATAAATACTTTTGAGGTATTTCAGGTCCTGACTAAAGGCATAATGTTCCCAGAGGTTATTGCATAGCCAACCAGAACCAGCGTTTGAAGCTCCCCAAGAAGCACTTTCACCTGGTTCTGTAAAACCCCAAACGTTCGTAATCACATGAGCAATCCAGCCGTCTGCATTATAATAGGCCTTCGCTGTTCTCTCACCAGGCTTTTGCAAACTGCGCACCAACTCTGAAAGTGGGAGATTTAACTCTGAAAGGTTAGCTGGCTCTATGGCCCAGTGGTTCATCTGAACATTCACGTCCAAATGGTAATCTCCGTTCCATGGTGTGTTAATTTGGTTAGCCCATAAGCCTTGTAAATTTGGAGGTAGCAATCCAACACGGGTGCTGCTAATGCTCAAATACCTTCCAAATTGAAAAAATAAGGGTGCCAAAGCCACATCATCTCCATAATTTTTATAGAAGCGATCAAGCCTTAAGTTTGTTGGTAATTTTGTAGCATTTCCTTCACCCAGATCTATGCTTACCCTCTTAAAAAGTTTAGCATATTTTGCAATGTGGTTGCCAAGTTCTAATTGATAAGGCTTTTTCTTAGCTGCAATAAGAATGGCGGCAGTTTTTCTTTCAAAATCTGGGTCTTTAAAATCTGTCCCAGCAGAAACATAAATAATCACTTCAGTTGCATTTTTTATGTTTATGGAATTGTTACCCGCCACCATTGTTCCGCCAGTAAGTTTTGCGTTTACCTTGGCTAGGTACTTCATCCCCTTACCGTCAACACCATTGTCAAGTTGGCCGTTCATTTGCAATTCATTTCCAACCATGTTTATGGTAGCCTTTTCAGGCCTGCTGATAGAAATACTTAGATTTAACTTACCCGGTTGGTCTGCAGTTAGTCTGATGATATTGATATCGCTATCAAAACTGCAAAAATATTCCTTCTTGTAGTTAACCCCGTTCAACCGATAGGTGGCCTTAGCCACCAAATTTCCTAGCATTTGGTATTTACCCCATTGCGCACCTCCAGATCCTGGTCCTTTACAAACAAAATCACGATTTACTAAATCTTGGGCTTCATCATTCTTGCCTTCTAAAATAAGTTGTCTTATTTTTGGTAAGCTTTTATGAGCCTCGTAGTTATTTGCGTCTTGTTTGCTGCCAGACCAAAGGGTGATGTCGTTTAAAACGATATTCTCTCGCCATACTCCACCATCAGGAGTCATACCTAGCCTGCCGTTGCCCAAAGGAAGAGTTTCCTCCCACATTTTTGCAGGCGAATTGTACCATAATTGTGGCTTAACTTGTGCAAAGGACTTATGTACGGTTACAAAACATGAAAATGAACAAAGAATAAAAACGAAAAGCTTTTTACACATACCTTATTTTAAATTTATATTGGATCCAACTCCAGCCAATTACGCTATCTAAAGGATTAAATATTGGTTAATTTATTGCTTATTCCAAAATCTAAGCTCACTGATGTTGCTGTAGTTACCATCACCAGTAGTTACGTGTTTAATTCTGATTCTGATATAGCGAATTGGCTTACCTTGGTTATCTAAATCAAAAGTAAGGGCATTTTTACCATCATCACTGCGCACAACATCTTTAAGCAAGGTCCATCCTTTAGCAATTGATTCACTTGCCCAACCACTATTATTGGCCCTAAGTGTAGTAGCTGCATTGGTTAGATCTGCAATACCCCATACTTCAAACTGATCTGGATTATTACAACAATCTCTTCCCGTTTCTTCAATTCGAGCTAAGTTTGAATAAACCTTTCCTAAATCAAAGGTGAGAACGTGCGGCATTCCACCGCTACCATCGCTGTGAAAAATATTCGGATAACCTTGCGGACCCACACTTCCATCCCATAATTTGCTAATGCTTGTACCTGATTCATAGGTATTCACATCATTTGGCAGGCGAACTTCGCTAAATAACGATCGGTCGCATAACACATAGGTAAATATTTTTGGGAAGGTAGAGAAATCTGTAACCGTGAAAACGTCCAAAGAACCCTGGCCTGGGATATATGAAGATCTGTAAAGAATATCAGTTCCCGCCTTATAATCCGTAAGGGTAATATTAGCCTCAGTTGGCAGAAGAGTTTTATCTATCGTTGCGCCGCTATTATTTGTATACCTGATTATAGTGTTCACATTAATGGTATCTGGCTGTGCAAAATTCAATTGAACTGATCCGTTACCGTTTACCACATACGGATTCGTGGCATTATAGGGCCTGTTAAGCAACCCCGATTGATATAACGGCCCATATACCCTTACATTATTTGCTGCAATTGGAACAGATCTGTTGCCTTTTGCATCATAGGAATAAATGGTGAAGCTGTAAGTATACTCCTTTAAATTTGGGATGATTACCTTTATGATATCAGAGGTATTGTGGCTTGTTGCACTCACCTCCATAGAATCTAAATTATTGTTCCAATAAATTACATATCTGCTTACACTTGGATCTGGACTCGGATTCCACCATAGAGCGGTTCTTAAATTTCCAGGTTTAGCGGTAACATTAGCTACCTTACCTGGGTAAATAACCTCTCCATTTTTTAAGTAATCCTTAAAGGCAAGATCATCTTTGGTACAGCTTACTATTACAACGATCAGTAGTAACAACAGGCCACTAATTTTATATATATTTTTCATGTTTGAAAATTTAGCTTTTTATAATTTGAACATCTTACTACCTTGGATCACCATAAATTGCCATTCTGCCGTTGTATGGGCTACAGGAGCAAGTCCAGATGGAGGAGGGGGATAATTGTAATTGCCCATATTTATCCAATCGCCTATAATTGTGCCAACAGGTGCCGATAGTGGTAAGGGCGCATCTCTAGGTGCTGCAGCATTTGAACCCCATACCGAGAACACCTTTGGATTACCGTGCCCATAAGCAAATTTGTCGCTTCCATCAGGTCTTTCCCATAAAACAAAACGGCTTAGTTTTGCGCTTATGCCCAAGCCAAATGTTGCAATTGCAGGCATTGCCCCACCAGGTGCAGTGTGCCATCCATTAGAATTCCCATCTGTTTTTCCATCCCATAAATAAGGCAAGTCCCAACCATAGGCAATTACCCCATCACTTGGCAATCTATACTGGAAAAACTTATTCCTATCAAGCAAGGTTTCGAAAAACGGAGTTACGGTTTTGTAAGTCGTATCAGAGATATTCCCAAAATTATCGGTTACATAATAGCCAATCTTTTTCGCAACAGGCGCATAACCTCTCACCGAGTAATCTATAGTCTCTAACTTCCCATAATGTTGATCAATTACATCAGAACTATTGTTGTCACTTACACTCAACAAGACTATACCTAGATTCTTTTTTAAGGAGTTTAGACCTGTTATTTTTATCCCTCCAAAATCAGGATCAGCATTAATAGTTGGTTTCAACAGTAAATACGGCGGGGTATCTGGATTTACCTTTACTACCACTGGATCCGACTTAACCTCTGCCCTACTCACCGCGTACAAAGTAACGTCGTAACCTTGTTTTTTGGCAAAACCATCAACCATAATGGTATCAGAATAGTAACTAGACTTTGTTTCCCTTGTAGTTACTCCGTTTATCTTGTATCGGGCTAACACATATAAAAGGTTTTTAGAGTTGGGCAAATCGTAGGTGATATAAGCTCCACCATTAAAATTGTCTACTTTAATATTGGTTACCAGCCCTGGCTTAGCCATATCTGTAGATGATGGCTCGTTATAGTTTTCAGCCTTTTCGCAAGCGCCAATGCAAGCGAAAACTGCAACCATCGTTGACAAAAAAAGCCAATTTTTAAAATTTTTCATATCATTTAATATAAATATTCATAAACATCATTCATTTACCAGTAGGGATTTTGAACCAAGTTTGGATTCACAACCAAATCATAGCTCTTAATCGGCCATAGGTAATCCTTTAATCCAAACACTGGAATAAACTGCGTTGTTGGACGGTAATAGTTTATCGCATCAGCGTTGTTTAGGCTCCAACCTTGTATAGGGCTGCTTAAAACAGCCTGTAATTCTTTCCACCTGCGTAAATCCCATCCACTCTGACCTTCAAAACACAGTTCAATCCTTCTTTCCTGATGTATGATCTGTCTTAAGCCGTCTTTGGTACTAAATTTATTTGGGGATTTAGAGTAGTTGGTCCACGAGGCTTGTACGCCTTGCAAGCCAGCCCTTTGCCTAACCTTATCTACGTAAGAAAACACCTCTGCCGTTGGCCCATTTACTTCGTTTAAGGCCTCGGCATATAATAAATACAAACCAGCTAACCTGATCAATGGCAGGCGGAATGGAGAAGGTTGGAAACCATCATCATAAACCGACGCATAGCTCACCAATTTTTTAGGCCAATAGCCTGTAATATTTAATCTTATGTTGTCACTCGGTGCTGCAAAACCACTTCCCCTTGCAGAAACAAAGTAAAGTGGATTGTTAGGATCATCTTGATTATTTCTTCCATTTCCGAACCATACACCACCATCAAAGGCCATATCGGCATAAAACCTAGTTTCTCTGGCAAAGTGACCTTTTATAGTTTCATAACCTTGCTGTATGTAGTAGCGACTAGCATTATCGCCGGTTTTTATGGTATTTCTGCCCGCATAATCCCAAGTTTTATCTTCAGTTATTGGTACCCCATTTACAGTGTAAAATAGTTCTTGCGTACTGATCGGAGCAGAAAAAGTAGAAGGATTTGAAAAAGCGTTAACGGCAGATTTTGCAGTTAGTCTTGGAGTAGAGTGCCCTTGGTAATTGAATTCTGGATTTGATGCCCATATTATTTCCGGATTCAATTCCCATTTTTCTGTCACTGCGTTCTGCACATCTAGTTCTCGTTTTATCGAATCGGATAGTTT
>SEDG01000249.1 GCA_004295885.1 Pedobacter sp.
TAAGCTTTCGCTTAAGAGTTTTTAATATCTCGTTTTTAAGAAATTACTTTTTAGTTGTATCTCCAGCTTTTGCAGGAGGAGTTGCAGCTGGTGTAGCAGTTTTATTGCCACCACCTAAAATAGATGGATTAGCTTGCTTGCTAATTTTATCGTCAATTTTAGAAGCACCTGCAGATGCACCACTTCCAGATTTACCAACAGTGGTAATTGCTAATGAACAAACAACAATTAAGGTTAACAATACCCATGTTCCTTTTTCTAAAACATCACCAGTACGTTGTACGCCAAACATGTTACTACCAGAACCACCAGTAGCCAAACCACCACCTTTTGGGTTTTGTATTAAAACAAATCCGCCTAATGCGATGCAAAAAATAATTAATAAAATGATTAAAAAGGTTACCATGGTATTTTATGTTGTTAAATTTTCTTTTCTAAAGATTGAATAAGGTCGGCAAAGTAACGGCTTTTTTCTGGAAATTTCAAACTTAATTTTTCATAAGTATCTATAGCCTTGTGATAAAGCATTTGCTCGATGTAAATTGCTGCCAAAGTTTCTGAAACTAAATCATTATGGTCTTCGGCACTTTTCTTTGCCTTGTTCTCATTGTTAATTTGCTCTGCTTTTGGTGGCCTTATTTGTGGTTCGTTTTTAATGAACGAATCTATAATATCTGCTCCTTTATGCGCAACTTGTTTATTTAACGGACCTTTATTTGCTTCTTCGGCAACGTTAAATGGTGTTTGCAAATGGAAGATATGCTCTACATATTGTTGCTGTAGTTCACCCGTAGCAGCAGGTGTGTTATTGCCTTTTTTTGGCGTAACATAAGGTTGAAAAATCTGCTCATGCTCCTTGCGTGTTTTTGCCAACCACCATAAAAAGGTATATGGCAATTTATCATCATCGTATTTACTAACGGTTTGCGCTTCCGCTTCTTGGTCGTACTCTTCTGGATGTGTAAATACCTTGGTTTCGTTTTTCGGTGTTTCTGAAATTTCAGTAGTAAAGCTTTTTTCGAATGCAAAAAAGTCTGATGCCACAATGCTTTCAATAGCTAATTCATCAGGCAAAGTTTCTGCTGCAACCTCATTAGGGATTTTAACCTCGTCCTCAACCTTAGGTTCAATTGGAGCAAAAGCAATCGTATCAACCTCCGCTATCTCATCAAAAGTTTCTTCTTCTTCTTCTTCTTCTTCTTCAACTTCTACTGTGGGAAGGGTATCACCCTCGGCTATTTCATCAAAAACTTCTTCTTCCTGTTCGGCTTCTAATGCTGGAGGTATGTGCAATTCGGCAATTTCTTCGTAAACTTCATCCTCAATTTCGTCTTCCTTCTCTAGCTCAACTTTTTCTTCAACTAAAGGGCTTGAATTTAGTTCAGCAATTTCCTCGAAAGTTTCTTGCTCATCTGTATCTGTTAAGGTTTCGGCAGGTTCTAAATCTTCTGCACTCTCTATTTGCTCGTTGCTTTGGTTTTCATCCGCCTTGATGGCGAAAGAAGAAACAACTTGTAATTTACTAGCAATTAAACTTTCTGGTTGATGAACGACTTGATGCAATAAAGCACCGCCATTATATAAAGCTGCCGTTGCTAAAGTAGAATCGTTCGCGTTAGCTTTAGCTAATAATAAATGTAAAGGCTGATAATAAGGGTATTTTTTAACTAAATCTGACAACAAATCGGCATCTGTTGACGAAACCATTGCTGGTTTTGCCAATAAATTTGCGAGGTGTGGTTTAGTATATAGATCTAGCTCCATGCCGCTAAGTTAATAATTGAAACGTGATATTGTTACCATTGTGCGAAAGCACGATTAAATATATTTTCGGTAAGCTTTACGTTAACTTCCTTAATCAATTTATCTTGAATGGATTGCAAAGATTGACCAGCTAACGAAAAATCTGTGAAAGCGGTAAAACTTTCATCAAAGCCTTCTTTTTCATGGTCCTTAATGTTATTAATGTACTTAACCCTAACCGTTATGGTTAAGCGGTTGGCACCAGCAACTGGTCTGGTATTATCCTGAATTGAAATTGGCTTAATGTCATAACCTGTAATTTCACCACTGAAGCTTGCATCTGCTTCTTGCTGTTGGGTTATAGTTAAACTACTTTGATTACGGATGTAGGTCTTTAAGGATTCGGTAAAATCATTACTTAAAGTTGGGATAACTAAAGGAGCTTTATTTTCGAAAAGTGTGATATTAACGGTTTTCATTTCTGGTGGAATAGAAGCACCTTTAAATGTATAACATCCGCTTAGTGAAATAACAACTGCTAAAAACAATATGATTTTCTTCATGGTTTTTTATAGGTTAAGCTCTTTTATTTTGCGATAAAGCGTACGTTCTGAAATGCCCAATTCTTGTGCTGCAAATTTGCGTTTGCCTTTATGTTTCTTTAATGCTTTTTTAATTAGATCAGATTCCTTATCAATTAACGATAATGATTCTTCAACTTCCTCGGCATCATGCGCATAGTTGTAGTCCGTTGGTGCATTTTGCGAAGGATGTTTGATTGTTAAGGTTGGCTCATTATTGCTCGGCATATCAACTTCCTGATATAACTGATTAATAAACTGAGGATTATCTGCCATGATATGCGATGTATTGCCGCCATTTTGAATAATCTCTGCCACCAATTTTTTCAACTCCATCATGTCCTTTTTCATGTCAAAAAGAACCTTGTACAAAATATCTCTTTCAGAAAAATCTTCCTTGCTGCTTCCATTCAACGTCATTGGCAAATTACTTCCCTGTTCATTCGGAATATAATTTAACAAAGCCTGTCCGCTTACGTTTCTATCTTTCTCTAGAACGCAAATTTGCTCTGCAATATTTTTCAACTGCCTAACATTTCCTGGCCAGCTGTAATTACTTAAAATCTGAATAGCTTCTGGTTCTAGTTGAATGCCTGGACTGCGATATTTATCGCTAAAATCTGCAGAGAACTTACGAAACAATAAATAGATATCTTCTTTACGTTCGTGCAAAGCAGGAATACGTAAAGGAACTGTGTTTAATCTGTAATATAAATCTTCTCGAAATTTGCCAGATTTTACGCGATTGTAAACATCAACATTTGTTGCGGCAATAATACGTACATCAGTTTTTTGAACTTTAGATGAACCCACACGCAGGTATTCGCCACTTTCTAAAATACGTAACAAACGAGCTTGTGTGCCCAACGGTAGCTCGGCAACCTCATCTAAAAATATCGTTCCGCCATTAGCAACTTCAAAGTAACCTTTACGAGCTTCATGTGCGCCAGTAAATGAACCTTTTTCGTGTCCAAATAATTCTGAATCTATCGTTCCTTCTGGAATTGCACCACAGTTTACCGCAATAAAAGCACCGTGTTTACGAGTGCTCATTTGATGGATGATGTGAGAAAAAACTTCTTTACCACTACCACTTTCTCCAGTAATCAATACCGACATGTCTGTAGGAGCAACTTGTCTGGCTGTATCTATAGCACGGTTTAACAATGGCGAACCACCAATTATCCCGAACCTATTTTTTATATCTTGTATATCCATTTAGTATCTAGTAGTTAGTATAAAGTATTTAGACGTTGCTACGAGTCTTTACTCCTTTATCCTTGTTCCTTAATCTTAGACAATTTTACCCAACAAAGTAGCCGATGTGCAACGTTCTACATAAACATTTGCATAGTCGCCTGGTTTTACCAAATCTGAAACTGGGAAAACAACCATTGCATTTTCATCATTGCGGCCTCTATATTCCTTGTCTGACTTTTTAGAATAACCTTCAATTAAAACCTTAACTGTTTTTCCAACAAAATCCTCCAAGCAAGCCAATGAATCTTCTTGTTGTTTTTTAAATATTTCTGCCAGTCTGCGGGCTTTAACAGCCTCAGGAACGTCATCTGTGTATTTACGTGCAGCTAAAGTTCCTGGGCGTTCTGAGTAAGAGAAAGTATAAGCAAAATTGTATCTAGCATAATCCATAATGCTCAACGTATCTTGGTGTTCTTCTTCTGTTTCGGTGCAGAACCCTGCGATGATATCAGCCGAGATGGCGCAACCTGGAATAATTCTGCGGATGGCATCAATTCTGTTCATGTACCATTCGCGGGTGTAAGTACGATTCATTAAAGCTAAAATTCTCGAGTTACCAGATTGAACAGGTAAGTGAATGTAATTGCAAATGTTATCGTATTTAGCAATGGTGTATAAAACTTCGTCGGTAATGTCTTTTGGATGCGAAGTAGAAAAACGAACTCTTAAATCTGGACTAATCTCTGC
>SEDG01000250.1 GCA_004295885.1 Pedobacter sp.
TTTTGACAAACTTATCTGCATCACGTTAATAGTTTGTCAAAACTTTCTATAAAACTTTGACAAATTAATAGCAGCCAGCATACAAATTTGTCAAAGTAGATTAGATACGCTTAAAAAAAGAAATAATATATCATTATGAAAATAGATAAAGAAGAATTTAGAAAATACGCAGTTAAACATCATAGAATTAATGGATTAAACGTTGACCGTTATATTGGTGCAACTAATAATTCTCCTAAATCAATGACACCATACATCATTGAAGAGCGCCAGTTAAATGTAGCTCAGATGGATGTTTTCTCTCGTTTAATGATGGACCGTATCATCTTTTTAGGTGATGCAATTTATGATGGCAATGCAAATATCATTCAGGCTCAATTGTTGTTCTTACAATCAACTGATGCAAATAGAGATATTCAAATCTACATCAACTCTCCAGGAGGTTCAGTTTATGCAGGTTTAGGTATTTATGATACCATGCAATACATTTCTCCAGATGTGGCAACAATTTGTACAGGTATGGCAGCTTCTATGGGTGCTGTATTATTGGTAGCGGGTGCTGCAGGAAAACGTGCCGCCTTAACACACTCAAGAGTGATGATTCACCAGCCATCTGGAGGCGCTCAAGGTGTTGCTTCAGATATGGAAATTAACTTGAGAGAGATGTTAAAATTGAAAAAAGAATTATACGATATCATTTCTCAACATTCTGGTCAGAGCTACGAATGGGTAGAAAAAGCATCAGATAAGAGGAAATAGGAAATGGGTAATAGGAAATAGACTTACAACTCCCAACTCTTCACTCATAACTAAAAAAAAATGGCTAAACAAAATAAAGACTCACGTTGCTCATTCTGTAACTCTCCAAAGCAAGAAACTTTAATGCTTATTGAGGGTATGGACGCATACATTTGCGACAAATGTGTAACGCAGGCCAATGTTTTACTTGCACAGGAGTTAGGCAATAAAAAAAGTAAAGCGTTCGACGAATCGTTTAGGTTGTTAAAGCCTGCTGAAATAAAAGCGCATATTGACCAATACGTAATTGGTCAGGATGATGCTAAAAAAGTACTTTCTGTAGCAGTTTATAATCACTATAAACGCCTTAGTCAGAAAATTGATAAGGATGAAGTAGAGATTGAAAAATCTAACATCATGTTAGTTGGTGAAACTGGAACAGGAAAAACATTATTGGCAAAAACCATTGCTAAAATATTACACGTTCCGTTTTGTATTGTAGACGCTACTGTTCTAACAGAAGCTGGATATGTTGGTGAAGATGTAGAAAGTATCTTAACTCGTTTGTTGCAAGCTGCGGATTATGATGTGGCATCGGCAGAACGAGGAATTGTTTATATTGATGAGGTTGATAAGGTGGCTCGTAAAAGCGACAATCCATCAATTACAAGAGATGTTTCTGGAGAGGGTGTGCAACAAGCGTTACTTAAAATATTAGAAGGTACGGTTGTAAATGTACCGCCACAGGGTGGAAGAAAACATCCTGACCAGAAGATGATACCTGTAAACACTAATAACATTTTATTTATTTGTGGTGGCGCATTTGATGGTATTGAACGTAAAATTGCTAATCGTTTACGCACACAAGCTGTTGGTTATAAGGTTAAAAAGGATGAAGTAGATTTAGACCTTAAAAACCTTTATAAATATATTACACCGCAAGATTTAAAAGCATTCGGTTTAATCCCTGAGTTAATTGGTCGTGTCCCAGTTTTAACACATTTAAATCCTTTGGATATTCAAGCTTTACGTAATATCTTAACTGAGCCTAAAAACTCTTTAATGAGACAATATACTAAGCTTTTTGAATACGAAGATGTGAATTTAATATTTGAGGATGAAGTTTTGGATTTCATCGTTAACAAAGCAATGGAGTATAAATTAGGAGCAAGAGGACTACGTTCCATTTGTGAAGCAATCATGCTCGACGCGATGTATGACACACCATCAGACGATACGGTTAAAGAGTTGCATATCACCTTAGATTATGCCATCGAGAAATTTGAAAAGGCAGACTTTAAGAAACTGAAAGCAGCATAAAATTAAAAATCCCTCACGAATTCGCGAGGGATTTTTTTTAACCCTTTAGTTAATGGTCCATGGTCCATAGACTATCAACTAAAATTAATACATTTATAAAAAGGAGTAAAATATATGAACGAAGAAAAAGAGGTAAAACAAGACGTAAAAATTGTAGCGAAAGCTAAAAAAGTAAGAGAAGTAGAAACTCCGGTAAAGTCAGGACTAAAGTCTAAAGAAGAAATAGTAAAAAATTGGTTGCCACGTTATACAGGCAGACCGTTAGAAGATTTTGGAAAATATATCCTATTAACCAATTTCAGTAAATACTTAACCATGTTTTCTGAATGGAATGACAATGCGCCAATTATGGGCTTGGACAAACCAATGCAGAGCGTAACCGCAAATGGCATCACCATTATCAATTTTGGTATGGGAAGTGCAATGGCAGCTACAATGATGGATTTGCTAACCGCAATTTCTCCTAAAGCAGTATTGTTTTTAGGGAAATGTGGCGGATTGAAAAAGAAAAATCAACTGGGCGATTTAATTTTACCCATCGCAGCAATTAGGGGAGAAGGAACATCTAATGATTATTTACCAGCAGAAGTACCGGCATTACCCGCCTTCGCGTTACAGAAAGCAATCTCTACAACTATTAGGGATCACTCAAGAGATTATTGGACTGGAACATGTTACACGACCAACCGTAGAGTTTGGGAGCATGACAAAGAGTTTAAGAAGTATTTAAAAACTTTAAGGGCAATGGCAGTTGATATGGAGACCGCAACAATTTTCACAACTGGCTTTGCTAATAAAATTCCTACAGGTGCATTGTTATTGGTTTCAGACCAACCGATGATACCTGAGGGAGTAAAAACAGCAGAAAGTGATAGTTCAGTAACTACCAATTATGTGGATACTCACCTTAAAATAGGTATTGATTCGTTAAAACAGTTAATTAATGGTGGCTCAACTGTAAAACATTTGAGGTTTTAATTAAAAAAAGGTCTTTATCGAACGCAGCAAAGCGAGGAGATATCTAAGAGAAATTTAGAAATGAATTTCTCTTTTTTATTTTGAAAAGCTTTCACATTTTGTCATTCTGAGCTTCGCGAAGAATCTATATCAATGAATTCTTTTTTGAGATTCTTCGTTCCTAAGAATAACAAATCTTTTATTTACTCTTTACATATATTGACGGGGAAAACTCAAAAAAGAGCCACTTGCTTTGTAATATAAACCTCATTGAAGGCAAATGTTTTTCACATTGCCGAAAAGAAGGACTGAATAAGCCATTTGCACTAACATTCTTTTCCTTTAAATCACTTTAATTAAGTGGTTTATCTTATCTATAGAAGCAATAGTTTCCTCAATAAAATATTTAGTTTGCCACTGTTGGGTTCTTTGAGCTTGCTTGTTTACCGTAACATCCCAAGCGGGATAAACTCTAATGCCTCTTTTACCTTGTCTTTTATCGTGAGAAATTATTTCTTTCTCCACTAAAATTGATTTAGGAAAAATAAATTGTCCGAATAATTCTCCATTCCTTGTGCTGATGATAATAAAGTCAAAATCATCATTAATATGGAACGGTTCTGTTTGTCCATTTTTATTTCTTTTCCAAATGGTAACAAACTGTCCAATTTTAGTTGGTGTTATTTTGGCAGTTCTATGGATAACAGCTTTTGCATTTAATCGGAAAGTGCAGGCGTCGTATGCTAGACTTTCTTTTTCTAACTTTAGGTCTGAAAAATTAAGGTTGCACTTGTCGTAAAAATTTCTAATTATCAACAGATTTTCATTGTTATTTAAATCACTCAATCCTCGTCACTTTTAGGATAATCAAATAACAGAACTTTTCCAGTATCGGCACTCACCATTTTCCAATCATCAAAAGAAAATTCTAAGTAAACCACACTACAGGTTGGCATATTATCTATATGGCCATCGAAATAGTTTACCAAATCTGTTAAGCCAGGATTATGACCGAATAAAGCAATTCTGTCATATTTATTATCTAGATTATTAATTACCGATAAAAGTGTTTTTACGCTAGCTTCGTATATATTCGGTTCTAACTCAATACTTTTAAATGGAATTTGCCAAGTATCAGCAAAGAATTTTGCAGTGGTTAAGGCACGCAAGGCGGGGCTGCTTACTATTAGTTGAGGAACGATTTTCTGCTTAACCAATCGCTCTACCATCTCTGGTGCATTAGATTTTCCTCTTTTGTTCAGCGGTCTATCAAAGTCGCTTAAACTTGCATTACCCCAATCCGATTTAGCGTGTCGAATTACTAATAGTTGCTTTGCCATATTTTTTATTTTGTAGATTATTTGTTAAAAGCATCCAGATTCGTAGCTTTCAACTCATAACCAATTTATTTCCAAAACTCAGCCACCCAAGGTGCAGGTTTTACATACCTATACCATTTTCCTCTGCCACCTTCTATTGCTCTATGCGGATTAATTTCTCCGTGAAATATAATAATCTTAGCTCCATCTGGAATTTGTGGCGTGACCCAAAATGCAAAGGGAATTTTAGAAACACAATCGTATTTGTAACTTGGGCACCACTCTTTCGGCCAATAATTCAGTTTACCCTTATCAAAAATTGCTTGAGTTAGATACTCTTGTTCATTGCGGTGTCTCTTCCTAATTTCATCAAATGTGTTCAAGAAATCATCAAATATATAACCGTGTTTTCCAATTTCAAATCTATAAACAGAAGAATTTCCTGTAATTCTCCATTGTTTTTTATAGTCTTTGATAATTAAAAATTCCCCAGGGTAGTCAAAAAATGGGTCAATCGAATCAACAATTACAATATCTAAATCTA
>SEDG01000251.1 GCA_004295885.1 Pedobacter sp.
GCTTGGTCAAAACCGTAAGTGAAAATAGCAACCAAACCAGCAACAGATAGGCCAGCTGCACGTAATGCATCAACAGCTTGTAAACTGCTTTTGCCAGTAGAAATTAGGTCTTCAATTACTACAACACGTTGCCCTTCAACTATTTCTCCTTCAATTAAACTTCCAGTACCATGCTCTTTAGCCTTAGCTCTCACATAAATAAAAGGCAAACCTAATTCTTGTGCAACTAAAACGCCTTGGGGAATACCAGCCGTAGCTACGCCTGCAATTACATCAACAGCGCCATATTCTTCTTGTATCAGCTGTGCTAATTTCTGGCGGATGTATGTTCTAACCGGCGGATGAGATAACGTAATTCTGTTATCACAATAAATTGGTGATTTCCAGCCTGACGCCCAAGTAAATGGCTTATTTGGTTGTAGTTTAACGGCTTTAATCTGTAATAAAAATTCAGCTACCTTTAATTCAATATCACTTTTATTATACATGCTTCAAAAATAATCAATTTATATTAATCTAGAGGGTAAATTTCCC
This sequence comes from Pedobacter sp., assembly GCA_004295885.1. GTDB lineage: Bacteria > Bacteroidota > Bacteroidia > Sphingobacteriales > Sphingobacteriaceae > Pedobacter. Next base: position 535 of record SEDG01000251.1, read on the forward strand.
ACACAAACCATATTTATTTAAAACCAGTAAATCCAACTTATTGAGGTAGAGATAATTGCTTTAAAAAGCTTTTGTTTAATTTATTTTAATGGCTTTCTTTGGTCTTATGCGCTTTTCAATTCATATTTTTTTAATACTTTTAAAACATACAGTTTATATAAAATTTAAACAAAAACGTTTGTTGTTGTATTTAGGATATAATGCTGTCTATGAGAGCCATCAAATATGAAAAACTACCGAATTTATATCAATAACACTACCTTGTTGGTTACTGATGCGATGCCGAAACCAGCAGCTAAGGCTGAACAATTGGACATTGCGGATTTCGATTTCCTGTCTTTTTATAAAAATTTGAAAAAGCGGAGCACAAAAGAATTTGTTTTGGTTAGCAAGAATCCTGAGGAACTCTTTAAACACGTTAAAAAGAAATTAACCATTATAAAAGCAGCTGGTGGTTTAGTAGAAAATGCCAAGGGCGAATTTTTATTTATTTTCAGAAATAAAAAGTGGGATTTGCCAAAAGGAAAGGTAGAAAAGAATGAGAAAGTTAAAGTTGCTGCAGTAAGAGAAGTAGAGGAGGAGTGTGGTGTTAAAATTGAAAAGCGTGAAGAACGTTTATGCAAAACATACCACATTTATGAACTGAATGGCAAAGTGATTTTAAAACGAACCAGTTGGTATAAAATGTTTGTGAAAGGAAAACCAAAACTAATACCTCAAACCGATGAAGGCATTACAACCGCTTCTTGGGTCGGTCCGGATGGAATTAAAGCGAAGATGAATAATACTTATCCTTTAATTTTGGACGTTTTAGCAGCAGAGAGTTTGGTGTAGACCCTACAAAAATTCAATTACTTCTTTCGGCACAAACGGACTAACATCTCCTCTGTTTCTTAAAATATCTCGAACAATGGTTGAGCTGATGGCCGAATATTCTGGTTTACTCAACAATAGAATGGTTTCCACTTCAGGCATCATAGTTTGATTGATTTGAGCAATTGCTCTTTCATATTCAAAATCTGACGCAGAACGAATACCCCTAACCATATATTTCGCATTTATATTTCTACAGAAATCTACCGTTAGACCTTCATAAAGTTGAACTTCAACATTGTTATTTCCTGCAAAAATGGTTTTTACCATTTCTTCTCTTTTCTCTGCCGAAAGGAAGTTTTGCTTTGAACTATTTAAGCCAATACCAACTACAATTTTGTCAAATAAAGGCAGAGCTCTTTTTAAGATGTCTACGTGAGCTATGGTAATGGGGTCGAATGAGCCTGGAAATAAAGCGATTTTCATTTAGTAAATATATTGTTTTACAGACTACAGAGCAAGGAACAAAGAGTAATGATAAGGACAAAAATAACTTAATGATTTGAAGAAACAGGTCTTTGCTCTTTTATCCTTGGTCTTGAATCCTCTCAAAAAAACTAAATGAGCTATTGCCATACTTCCTTACTTCTGTAAAGCCAGCTAAGTTATTTAATTTTAAAAACGGGGGATGTTCTACTATCAAGGTACCGTTTTCTGCCAGTAAATTATGTTTCATCACCAATTGTGGAATCATCGGAATATTTGGCAAATCATAAGGCGGGTCGGCAAAAATGATGTTATATTGATGGTTGTCTTGTGCCAAGAATTTAAAAGTATCTGCTTGCTGCGGCTCAATTTGAGGCAAATCGAACTTTTCAGATACAGATTTAATCCAAGCCACGCAACCTCTGTGTAAATCAACCGCTCTAACATTTTTTATTCCTCTCGATGCAAACTCAATGCAAATATTTCCAGTACCGCTAAAGAGGTCTAGTACATCACATTCTTCAAAATCGTAGGTATTGTAAAGGATGTTAAATAAAGCTTCCTTAGCCATATCTGTAGTTGGGCGTACAGGTAAATGTGCTGGCGCATTAAAATGCCTTCCTTTTAGTATTCCGCCTATTATACGCATTGGTCGAGAGCTAATAAATTGCTATAATAATGAGCTGGCATATCATCTAAAACTTCCTGATTCAAATTATTAGTGGCAGTAATAAAATCAGCTTTGCTAAAATATTTTAAGAGACAATTGTATTTTTCATCGCCTTGGTTAATAATACCACTTAAGTTTAATGCCGTCTCTTTTAAGTTGATGTTCAATTGATTAATCACTAACAAAATGTAATAATTAAATTCTTCAACATTTTCTATTTCATAACATTGTTGAAATACAACTTGTTGATTTTTAACAAACAAGACATTGACCGAAGCAACTGTAAAATCTACAAGTAAGTTATTTCCATCTAGTTTTTCTGCTAATTGAATTAAACCAGCATTTTGCTCATATCTCTTAGCCTGAGGAAAATCTTCCAAGGTTTTATCTATCACCTTTGGCAGTGTGAAAATGCTTGTAAAGCCAAAATGATTTTGAGATTGACTATATAAATAGCCTGAATGCGCTTCAGTAAAAAATTGAGAATGGCTTTCCAAATCATCTTCGTTAAATAGGTCATTCGGAATGGCAATGGTGTTTGCGGTATGAATCGCGAACTTTATTTCCTGATAAGGCAATTTCAAATAGGAGTCGGTTTTTAATCGCTCTGCGAATTTCTGAGCGCCATTAACACACTCTTGCTCATCAAAAACAGCATCAACATGTTTAGTTTCCTTATTGATAATTGCATAAGAAAAGTTATCTAAGCCAACTTTAACCAATAGGTTGCAGACCGAAGCCGAAGCTGGGTCGAATGCTGGGTCTATTAATAAGATGCTGTTGTTATCCATATGTTGGCAAAAATAACTTTTTTCTATAACATTACCATCGCATCTTTGCTAAATGGACAAAGCCAATTTAATTGCCCAATCTTATCCATTTGAACCTACCGAAGAGCAATTGGTTTTCTGTACCAAGGCTTCTGCTTTTTTGAAGCATAGCAGCACAAAAAAATGCTTTGTGTTGAGAGGCTATGCAGGTACGGGAAAAACAACTTCAGTGGCTGCATTGGTTAAGGTCTTACCGTATTTTAATTTAAAGGTAGTGTTATTGGCACCCACAGGTAGGGCGGCAAAAGTTATCAGCAATTATACGGGTAAAAAGGCTTTAACCGTTCACAAAAAGATTTACCGTAAAAAGAGTGCTGTTGCTACAGAAATGGCTTTTCAACTGGCGCCAAACTTAGCAGAAAATACGCTTTTTATAGTCGATGAAGCTTCGATGATTGCCGATGAATGGAATCCGCAAAGTGGTTCTTCGTTTTTAAAGGATTTGATTGAATTTGTTTATCAGACAGGGCCAACTGGAAATGATAAAAATTGTTCTTTGTTATTTGTAGGCGATACAGCTCAGCTTCCGCCAGTTGGTAGCATCGATAGCCCTGCATTGAACGAGAAATATTTAGCTGATAATTTCGGATTAAACACCGCTGCGGTAGAGTTAAAAGAAGTAGTTAGGCAAGAAAAAAAATCGGGCATTTTAGCCAATGCAACAATGTTGAGGAAACTCATCAATACTTACGACCAGGAAAATAAATCCTTGCCAAAGTTTATGACCAAAAGCTATAAAGATATTTTCAGTATGACTGGAATTAAGCTTGTAGAGGGTTTGGAGTATGCATATGGTAAATTTGGAATTGAAAACTCTTTGATGGTTTGTCGTTCTAATAAATCGGCCAATGTTTACAATAACCAGATTAGGGCAAGGCTATTATATAGAGATGAAGAATTGAGCGGCGGCGACCAAATTATGGTGGTTCG
>SEDG01000252.1 GCA_004295885.1 Pedobacter sp.
AGAGCAGATTTAAGTAAAGAAACTTTAGCTGCGTACAGCAAAACAGGAACAATTCACGCCCTTTCAGTCTCTGGTTCTCATATAGCCATCATATTTTTTCTGTTGAATTCAATGTTGTCGTTTTTAGATAGAAAGAAGTTCTTAATGATTTTTAAGCTATTTTTTATCTGTACACTCATTTGGTATTATTCTTTGTTGACTGGCTTTTCATCTTCTGTGTTGCGTTCTGCAATTATGATTACGATTTTCATCTTGGCAAAGGCATTTAATAGAAACAGCAATAATTACAACATTCTTGCTTTTACTGCATTTGCGCTTTTAGTTTACAATCCATTTTTTATTTGGGATGTTGGTTTTGAGCTCTCCTTTATTTCAGTTTTCGGACTGATATATCTTCAACCAAAAATTTACAAATGGATTTACGTGAAGAACAAATGGCTGGATAAATTATGGTCGGCAGTTGCGTTGAGTTTAGCTGCACAGCTAGCAACATTTCCATTAAGCGTCTATTATTTTCATCAGTTTCCAATATATTTCATCTTAGGGAATCTATTTATCTTATTACCACTCATCGCAATGATGTACCTAGGAATAGGCATTTTGGTTTTAAGAGTTTACTTCCTAGCTCCAATTTTTGAATGGATAATTACATTCACTAACGATGGCTTAAAATGGATAGCGGATTTACCCTTTTCGGGAATTACCTCCATTTGGCTTACTGAGTGGCAATTGCTGTTATTAAGTTTAGCATTATCGCTGCTGGTTTATTCTTTAGCCAACTATCGCAAAAAGCTCCTAATTGCTTCAATTTGCCTACTATTGGTTTTTCAATCTTATTCTGCCTACAACAAAATAGCAGCAGCAAAACAAAGTAAAATCTTATTTTATAGTCTGAGAAAAAATTATGCAGCTGCCTTTATCGACGCTGACAAAGCTATTTTATTAACCGACTTTTCTCCTGAGGATAAAAACTATCAATTCTTTGTTCAGCCCGCATTAGATAAAATGCAGATTGCAGATGTGTTATTTGTCAAATGGGAACAGGATACAACCGTTAACTCATTTGTTAAATTCAAAAAGCAAATCAAGTTTCATCAGTACAGCATTTTAATGATAGATGAAAGCTTGAACTATAAAAAGATTGATGGGCTACCCAAGTTTAATGCAGTATGGTATCATCAAAATCCAAAGAAAAACATCTCAAATCTAAGAACAGAGGTCATCTTTTCAACTTTGTTAATTGATGCGAGCAATAAGGATTATAAAATTAAAGCTTATGAAGATGAAGCAAATAAATTTCAGTTACAACATTATACTTTAAAGAAAAATAAGGCATATTTGATTAACCTAAAGTAGATATATGAGTGAGGAACTTGTTTTATATAAAGTAAAAGATAGAATTGCCAGTATCACACTTAACCGTGTGGAAAAACGCAATGCATTAAATCCCGATTTGGTAAACCAATTAACGGACAATTTACAAAAGGCCGCGGAAGACGAAAACGTCAAGGTTATCATTTTAAAAGCCAATGGAAGCGTTTTTAGCGCAGGGGCAGATTTAGCTTATTTACAACAATTACAGCAAAACACTTATGAAGAAAATTTAGCTGACTCAAACAATTTAAAAAAGCTATTTACAACCATTTGCTACTTACCTAAGGTTGTAATTGCTCAAATAGAAGGTCACGCAATTGCTGGCGGATGTGGGCTAGCAACCGTTTGTGACATTATATTTTCAGTTCCTGAAGCCAATTTCGGTTATACAGAAGTTAAGCTGGGTTTTGTACCTGCTATTGTCTCTTGTTTCTTGATGAGAAAAACTAGCGAAACCATCGCAAAGCGATTATTGTTGACTGGCGAATTATTTACCGCAGAAGAAGCATTACAATATAATCTGATAACTTTTGTAACAAAAAAAGAAGATATTGCTCAAAAGGTTAATGATTTTGCACTAGATTTGTGTAACAACGCCTCCGCAAATGCGTTAATGGTAACCAAGCAGTTAATTAACCAAACTACTTACCCATTATTAGAAAAAAGTTTGGAGCTGGCGGTTCAAATTAATGCAAGAGTTAGAGAAAGTGATGATTTTAAAAAAGGAGTATCTTCCTTCCTCAACAAAGAAAAAACTAAATGGTAAACAAATTAAAACTAAACACAATGTTTAAATCTATGAAAACTGGCGTTTTAGCCGCAATTTTAATTAGCACGGCAATCTACGCCCATGCACAAAAGAAAATTACTGAAGGTACGGTTACTTACACAGTTGAATACGCTCCTACATCAGAACAAGAAGCAATGGTTAGTATGTTGCCTAAAGAAGTTAAAGTAAAATTTAATGGCAACATCACTAAAATGGAAATGGAACAAGGCCCTGCTACTATAACTGTTTTGCAGGATGTTGCTTCAAACCTAGGCTTAATTTTAATCGATGTTCCTGTTGCGCAAATGCAGTTTGCAGTAAAACGTACAAAAGCAGATTACGATAAAGAAAAAGAAACAGCACCAAAGTTTAGCGATTTTAAAGCAACAGGTGAGAAAAAAATGATTGGTTCATATAACACCGAAAAATATACTTACAAAGACGACAAAGGCGGTACTTACGAGTTATGGGCAACCACAGACGTAGAATTACCTGCTGGTTTTGCTGGCGAAAGCTTTAAAGATGTTAAAGGTTCTTTGGTTAAGTACACTCACTTTCAACAAGGTATGAAACAAACTTTAACCATTAAAGAGATTAAAGAAGAAAAAAACGGTCCATATAAATTAGATGTTCCTAGTGGTTATGAAGTAAAAACCATGGAAGAAATTATGGCTATGCAAGGTGGTGGTGGCGAATAACCACTAAAAATTACCTTATATCAAATCAGGCTTTTATTTTGGCATTTTTAGTAAATTGCGCCAATGTTTAAAAGCCTGATTTTTTTTGTTCGTTTTTTTCTGTTGTGGCTGTTATTTTTTGCGCTAGATAGATTCATTTTCCTTTTCATATTTCATAAAAAGCTAAGAGACATTCCTCTTGGAGAAAAAATATTATCCTTTTACCACGGATTAAGACTCGACCTGTCGATGGCTGCTTATTTGGCGGTTATTCCAATATTGATTTTTATTGGTTGGTATTTCACAAAAAAAACTACTATCAATTTTAAATGGGTTTCAATTTATAATCGGGTTCTAATAGCACTATTTGGTTTTTTTTCCATTGTTAATTTCAATACCTATCGCGAATGGGGCATCAAAGTAAACTATAGCGCTTTAGCTCCTATTATAGAAACACCTAAAGAAGCCATAGCATCTAGCGGTTCCTCTCCTTTTATGTTTTCAATGTTTATTTTGGCAATCTTAGTTGGGTCAGGATTCTATCTCAATTTTATGCTAACCAAAAAACAAATCAACTTTGTTAAAACGCCAATCTGGATAAAGGCTATCGTTGCTGTTTTATTATTAGGACTTAATTTTCTAATCATTAGAGGTGGTGTAGATGTAGCGCCTAATAACCAAAGTATGGCTTATTATTCAAAATACGAGGTTTTAAATCATGCTGCACTTAACACCGAGTGGAATTTAATATCCAGCATATTAGCATCAAAAAAAACCAATAAAAACCCTTATTTGTACTTTGATAACGCAACTGCTGAAAAGGAAGTCGCCGAATTATACAAAGTCGAAAAAGACACCACCGTATCAATTCTAAAGACCCAAAAGCCAAATATTGTCATCTTCATTTTAGAGAGTTTCACGGCAGACTTAACCAAAACATTAGGTAACGAAGATGGAATTACGCCAAGCGTTGATAGCTTGATAAATAAAGGTGTTTTATTTACTAATATTTATGCAGCTGGCAGCAGAACCGACAAAGGATTAGTTGCCACATTAACAGGTTTCCCAACTTTAGGTACCGGCAGTATTGTGAAATGGCCAGAAAAGATGCAGAAAATCCCTGCTATTAGTCAGAAGTTGTTTCAGAATAAATATCAAACATCATTTTATTACGGTGGCGAGTCTGAATTTGATAACTACAAAGCATTTCTCTTAAGCCATAATTATCAAAAGTTAATTGATAAAAATAGCTTCGAGAAAAAAGACATGAACTCTAAATGGGGAGCATTCGACGGATTAGTTTTTAACAAACAACTGCAAGACATTAATCAGGAAAAGCAGCCTTTCTTTTCTACCATATTATCTTTAACTAACCACGAACCATTTGAAGTTCCAGGTAGTTATAAATTTGGGAATAAAGACATCATCAGTAAATTCAACCGATATTTTTCAACCTCAACGTTATCATATTCCTTTGTTGTTTTATGGAGATGTAATCAAAGATAAATATCAAGGTAAAAAATTTGATAAAATTGGTAGTCAACAAGACATTTCAGCAACACTTTTGGCTCAACTGAATATTCCACATAAAGATTTTATCTGGAGCAAAAACCTTTTAAATCCATACACCAAACAATTTGCATTTTTTAGTTGGGACAATGGTTTGGGTTTCATCAATGATAAACAATGTGTTACATTCGATAACATTGGTAAGAATATTTTGTACAATAGCGATGCAAAAGATAACTTGCAAACTAATAAAAATCTAAATTCAGGTAAATCTTACTTACAAACTGTATATCAACAATTTATAAAACTATAATACAAATGAAACTAACCAAATTATTTATCGCAATAACTGCTGTAGCTTTAATTAGCACAGGAATTGCAAAAGCACAAAGGGGTGGCGTAAACTGGACCAAAGATGGTAGCGGTTATTATCAAAATGTTGGTGGAGAAATCGTAACCATCACCCTTCCTAAAAATGAACGCAAAACGATTATTAGCAGACAATTATTAACTCCTGAAAAATCTGCAAGTCCAATTGCGGTAAGAAGTTTTCAATTAAACGATGCTGGGACAAAAGCATTGATTTACACTAATACCAAAAGAGTTTGGCGTCAAGATAGTCGCGGAGATTATTGGGTGGCAGACATTGCAAATAACACATTAAAACAAATCGGTAAAGGAAAGCCAGCATCTTCATTAATGTTTGCCAAATTCTCTCCAGACGCCACAAAAGTGGCTTATGTGAGCGAACACAATGTTTACGTGGAAGATTTGGCCACTGGCGAAATTAAAGCCTTAACAACTGATGGCACTAGCAGAATGATTAATGGAACATTCGACTGGGTTTATGAAGAAGAATTTGGTTGTTTAGATGGATTTAGGTGGAGCCCTGATGGAAAATCTATCGCCTATTGGCAAATTGACGCCACCAAAATCAAGAACTTTTTAATGATTAACAATACAGATTCTATTTACTCATTTAATGTTCCTGTAGAATATCCAAAAGTTGGTCAAAACCCATCTGCTTGTAAAATTGGTATTGTTGATATTGCTACTGCAAAAACTAATTGGTTGGCAGTTCCTGGTGATAACATTCAGCATTACATTCCACGTATGGACTGGATTCCAAATACGAATGAAGTTATCTTGCAACAATTAAATCGTGAGCAAAATGAAAGTAAGTTGTTCATTGCCAATGCATCAACAGGTGCGGTTACCGAAATTTATAAAGAAAGCGACAAGGCTTGGATAGATGCACAAGATGATTTCATCTGGCTAAATGGCAACAAAGAATTCGTTTATCAAACCGAAAAAGATGGTTATACACATTTATATCGCATTAGCAGAGATGGTAAAAAAGAAACATTAATTACAAAAGGAAACTATGATGTGATTAGCGTTAATTTAATAGATGAGAAAAATAACACGGTTTATTTTATGGCATCGCCGACAAATGCTACTCAAAAATATTTGTACAAAACAAAGTTAGATGGCAAAGGAAAATTAGAAATGGTTACTCCTTCTATCCTGCCTGGTACACATAGCTATTCTATTTCTCCTAACGGTTTATATGCCCGTCATAGTTACAACAGTTCTATTGTAGCGCCAATTACCGAGTGGATGAACTTCACAACCAATAATCCATTAACTATGGATGGCAGCATTACAACTCAACTTTCTAAACAGACGCCACCAAAAAACAAGGTAGAATTCTTTAAAGTAACTACAGAAGATGGTGTTGAAATGGATGGCTGGATGAAGAAACCAGATAATTTTGACTCTGCTAAGAAATATCCAGTTGTATTTTATGTATATGGCGAGCCTGCATCGCAAACTGCTGCAGATGTTTGGGGCGCTGGCAGAAATGGCTTATATGTAGGCGATATGGCGAAAGATGGTTATATCTATATTTCTATGGATAATCGTGGTGCACCAGTTCCAAAAGGTAAAGAATGGCGCAAAGCTATTTATAAAAACATCGGTATCATCAATATCCGCGACCAAGCAATGGCTACTAAAAAGTTATTGGCAACTTATTCATTTATGGATAAAGACCGTGTTGCGGTTCACGGCTGGAGCGGCGGTGGTTCTTCAACTTTAAACTTGTTGTTTCAATACCCAGAAATCTACAAAACGGGTATTGCTGTAGCTGCGGTTGCCAACCAATTAACTTATGATAACATTTATCAGGAGCGTTATATGGGCACACCTTTCCCTACAACAGAAGCTTACGTAAAAGGTTCCCCGATTACTTATGCAAAAAATTTGGTTGGAAATCTATTGTATATTCATGGTACGGGCGATGATAATGTTCATTACCAAAATGCAGAAATGTTGATTAATGAATTGGTTAAAAACAAAAAAGTGTTTCAATTAATGAGTTATCCAAACCGCACACACGGTATTTTCGAAGGTGCTGGAACAAGCGAGCATCTAGCTTTAACTTACACTAAATTCTTAAAAGAGAACTGCCCTCCAGGAGCAAGATAGTTTTGCTATTATAAATTAAAAGCCTCAAGTATAATATTTGAGGCTTTTTTTATTTGAAGCGCAATTTCAATGCAATAGTTAAAGTTAGTCCAGCTTTTTGCTTTATTCTCCCGAAGAAAAATCGGGATTCGTGCTCGCTCCAATCTGGGCTATTTAACTAAGGCTTGTGCAAGGAAACCACAACTAGTAGTAAAGAACTGCGTTAACTAAACCTGAGCGAAGTGTAAAGCCCACAGCGAGTAACGAGCGAGGACTTGAAACAAAGTGCAGGACTGCCTTAAATTAATTACTGCGATTGCTTTTCAACAAAATTAAAGATTAACGTTCAACAAACTCATTGCCACAATTAGCGCAATGCCGAAACTCAATAAAGTTCCAATTAAAACATATTCGGTCAGCTTAATATCGTGAGCCTCTTTTAAGTCGCCAAACCTAAAAATAGACTTTGCCGCTAATAAAAAACCGACTGCTTCAAAATGATTTGTGCAAACGAACAAATAGATTAACAAACGTTCTATAATGCCGATAAACTTACCAGCGTCTTGCAAGGAAGATTTAGTGCTTTCTGGTATCCATTTAGCAATAATTACCCTGATAAATATAGCCGCTGGCGTTGTGAGAAATAGGGCGCCAATTAAGAACAACCAGAATTTGGTATTTTGTAAAAAATCGAAGTTTATGGTGGCGTAGTAATAATATTGCCAACAAGTTAAGATAACTACAATATGTAAGAACTGGTCTACAAAAAACCAAATTCGTTTTGTTTTTGCGTTTTGAAAAGTCAGTTTTAATGCATCAATAATTCCGTGTAAAATACCAACAACCAAAGCTATTTTCCATACACTAAAAGAAGTAAGAGTTTTAGTAAAGCAATTTCCATTATTTTTTGATTAGTTTGGCAATTTGAGTTTTATACCTGTTTTCAAGTTCCATTATCTCAGTAAAATGTGCTCTTTTTAAAGCCTCACTTACAGAGGATTGACTTCTACCAGATATTTTCGCAATTTTATCTTGTTTGGTATTTTGGTTTTCTATCGCATACTTAACCATTTCTGCAGCAATTTGCCCCCAACTATCCATTGTTGTTAACGCCAATTTAATAAATAAGTTTAGTTCTTCATCAAACTTTGGCCAAGGCGTTTTAATAGCCATATTTACCTTATTTGCTTTTAAAGTATCAAAAGCACCGCCAGAGTTAATAAAAGCCTCTCCATTAGCCTCAGTTACCTTTTCCGCATTAATGGTTTTCTTCCCAATTCCTATTCCTATCCTAACATCTGCACCTTTTAAAGTTCTAATACAAGCCTTTATATATATGGCATTTATTAACGCATCCTTGGCATTTAATTCAATCTGAAAACTATCTCCTCTAAATATTTCCCAGTTAATATTTTTACCGAAAAGCCCTTCTAATGCAGCTTTAAGCTTGCCTATCCACTCATCGGGTAGTTCTCTAGAATTAATTATGTCTCCAGTTATTACAGCTATCATAAATCTAATATCGGGTAAATACCCGATAATTCCAAATATCGGCTAATTACCCGATAATTTAATATATCGGCTAAATAGCCGATAATTATAACTAAAACTTATAGGCCAGCTTGTTCGTTTATTGTAGGTATGGCATTAATTACATTTACAAACAGAGGAATTTACTGCAAACAAGGCAACTTTTACATCGACCCTTGGCATCCCGTAGATTATGCAGTAACCACACACGGGCACGCAGACCACGTAAAATGGGGCAATAAAAACTATTTATGTCACGACCTAACCAAACCCATTTTAAAGCAACGTTATGGTTTAGAAGATAACGTACAAACGTTGCCGTACAATAAGGAAATTGACATTAATGGCGTTAAACTTAGTCTTTTTCCAGCAGGCCACGTTATTGGTTCATCGCAAATTAGATTGGAATATAAAGGTGAAATCTGTGTGGTTTCTGGAGATTATAAAGTAGAATATGATGGCATCAGCACTGCGTTTGAACCTGTAAAATGCCATACTTTCGTTTCTGAAAGTACCTTTGGTCTACCTATTTACAACTGGCAACCTCAAGAATTAATCTTCGAGCAAATCAAAAGCTGGATTGCGGACAATTGTATAAAAGGAAAAACTAGCATTCTGGTTGCTTACAGTTTAGGTAAAGCACAACGGTTAATCAAAAATCTAGCTGGAGAGTATCCAATCTACGTTCATAATTCTATTGCCAATTTAAATGAAGGTTTTGCTGAGGCTGGTGTAGAATTACCAGGAACGATAAGAATAACTGCAGATACTAAGAAAGACGAAATGCAAAAAGGAATAGTGATTATTCCGCCAGCATTAGCAGATGGGCGTTGGGTAAAAAGCTTACAACAACCTGCAATTGGTGTTTGTAGTGGTTGGATGGCTGTTAGAGCAGGCAGAAGATGGAGAAGTGCAGATGCTGGTTTTGCTTTGAGCGACCACGCAGATTGGGTTGGATTGTTATCGGCCGTTAAAGCTACTGACGCCGAAAAAGTATTTGTTACACACGGTTCTACAGCAGTTTTTTCGAAATATTTAAATGAAATTGGCATTAGTTCTGAAGAAGTAACCACCAAATATGGCGCAGAGGATGATGATGAAAT
>SEDG01000253.1 GCA_004295885.1 Pedobacter sp.
AAATCTAATTCAGCCTTTTTAAGGGACGCACAGCGGAAATCATTAACTAAAATTCCAAATAGCGGAATGGCAGTTTTAATGGATATTGGAGATGCTAATACGATACATCCTGCAAATAAAAAAGATGTGGGTTCACGACTTGCTTATCAGGCTTTGGCGCAAACCTATGGTATAAAAGGGTTTGGTTTCGCAAGTCCCGATTACCAATCTATCACAATTGATAAAGACAAAGCTGTAATTAACTTCAACAATGTGCCAAATGGATTGACTTCTTTCGGTAAAGATTTAATGTTATTCGAAATAGCAGGAGCCGACAAGAAATTTTATCCCGCAACTGCTAAAATAACAGGAAGCAGTGTTACAGTCACATCTCCAGAGGTAAAAGCTCCAGTTGCTGTTCGTTATGCGTTTAAAGACTTCTTGATTGGAGATTTGTTCGGTAACGATGGTTTGCCAGTTTCATCGTTTAGAACCGATAATTGGGATTATTAAAAATGAGGTTAACAACAAAGACACAAAGCATTAAATATAATTCGCTCAGATTTCTCTTTGCGTACTTTGCTTCTTTGCGGTTAAAAACGAAACCAACCGCCAAGGCACAAAGAACACCAAGTCGAGAGCATAAAAGCTTATATTGTCTTACACACATTATAAGTTTCAGAAGCTATATAACTGAATTTTTCTTTGCGCTCTTTGCTTCTTTGCGGTTAAAAGAACCTAAATTTTTCTTTGTGCTCTTCGTGTCTTTGTGTTTTACCAACACAACTCAAGCGCAACAACAAAACGTAATCTGGACTAGCCAAAGCAAAAACTCATCAGAATCTATGCCTGTTGGTGGGGGTGATATTGGCGTAAATGTTTGGGTAGAAAATGGAGCAGTTTACCTTTATCTATCGCGAAGTGGAGCATTTGATGAAAACAATACCTTGCTGAAATTAGGAAGAGTAAAATTGAAACTAAGCCCAAATCCTTTCGAGGGAAAAACATTTAAACAAGAATTGATTTTAAAAGACGGATATGTTCAAATTACAGGCGTAAATGATAAACTTAATGCTCAAGTAAATGTTTGGGTAGATGTTTTTAAACCTGTTGTAAATCTTGAAGTTAAATCAAATAAAAATATAACTGCTGAAGCTAGTTATGAAAGCTGGCGTTTTGAAGATAGGGTAACCAAAGGGAAAGAAAATAACCAGAATTCTTACAAATGGGCACCTCAAGGAATTGTAAAAACAAGCAAGGATGATATAGCTTTTAAAGGAAATAAGATTGGATTCTCACATGATAATGAAGCGGAAACAGTGTTTGATGTTACAGTGAAACAGCAAGGTTTAGAAGACTATAAATCAACACTGTTTAACCCATTAAAAAACCTAAGCTTTGGCGGTATTATGCAGGGTGAAAATATGATTGCAGCGGGCAGTTACGACGGACAATATTTAAGCACGCCATTTAAAGGCTGGACAATTAAAAGTGCAAAACCTTCTACTTCCAATCAAATAGTCATTTTATTAAAAAGCAGTCGAGATAGTAATTCAGTTGAAAGCCAAAAATATAACGCCACTAAGTCATTTGCAGCTACCAAAATTTGGTGGAATAACTACTGGAAGAAAAGTTTCATCTACATCAATTCACAAGATAATTTAGCAAATCAGGCAGGCAGAAACTACCAATTGTTTAGGTACATGTTGGGTGCAAATGCTAAAGGTGCTTGGCCCACTAAGTTTAATGGCGGTCTATTTACTTTCGACCCTCAGCTAACCGATACTTCCTCGAAATACACTCCAGATTTTAGAAATTGGGGTGGTGGAACGCATACTGCACAAAATCAAAGGCTAGTTTATTGGCCGATGTTAAAGAGTGGCGATTTTGAGATGATGAAATCCCAATTCGACTTCTATTTGAATATTCTAAAAAATGCTGAAATAAGAACAGAAGCTGCTTGGGGCCACAAAGGAGCGAGTTTTACAGAGCAAATAGAAAACTACGGCTTACCTAATCCGGCAGAATATGGATGGAAACGCCCTGCAGATTTTAACAAGGGAATGGAATACAATGCTTGGTTAGAATATGAATGGGATACAGTTTTAGAGTTTTGTATGATGATTTTGGAAACAGAACGCTATAATGGAGAGAACATTGAAAAATATATGCCTTTGATAGAAAGTAGCTTTACTTTCTTTATAGAACATTACACTTATCTAGCTAAACAAAGAGGAGCGAAGGCATTAGATGCAAACGGACATTTGGTTTTATATCCAGGTTCTGCGGCAGAAACTTATAAAATGGCTTATAATGCTACCTCAACAATTGCAGGATTAAAAACGGTTTTGCAAAGATTAATAGAATTGAAATCAAGTTCTGATGAACAAAAGCAGAATTGGAAAGCAATGTTAAATACCATTCCACCAATTAGTTTTAGAGAATTTAACGGGAAACCAACCATTTCTCCCGCAAAATTATGGGAACGAATTAATAATGTCGAAAGTCCACAGTTGTATCCTGTTTTTCCATGGGGGATTTATGGAGTTGGTAAACCTGGACTAGACACAGCAATAAATACCTTTCAATTAGATACTGATGTGATAAAATTTAGAAGTCACGTGGGGTGGAAACAAGACAATATTTTCGCGGCAAGATTAGGTTTAACCGATGAAGCAGCTCGATTGACAAAATTGAAATTGGGAGACTCAGGAAGAAGATTTCCAGCATTTTGGGGACCAGGATATGATTGGACACCAGACCATAACTGGGGCGGTTCGGGAATGATAGGCTTGCAAGAAATGTTAATGCAATGCGATGGAACAAAGATTATGCTTTTTCCTGCATGGCCTAAAACTTGGGATGTACATTTTAAATTGCATGCACCATACCAAACAACAGTTGAAGGAACATTAAAAAATGGAAAGTTAGAAAGCTTAAAGGTTATACCAGAATCAAGAACAAAAGATGTTATTAATATGATTAAATAATAAACCACAGATAAAAAGGATGAACACAGATATAAAAATAAAATCTGTGCTTATCTGTGAAAATCAGTGGTTAAATAAAAACATACATTATGAATTTAAACTTAAAAGATAAAGTAATCATCATTACCGGTGGTGCAAAAGGAATCGGAAAAGCAATGGCAGAGCTATTTGCCAAAGAAGAGGCAGTTGCTGTCGTTGTTGGTCGTAAAGCTGCCGATAATCTACTAGTTACCGATACAATTAACGCAAGTGGCGGAAAGGCTTTCCAATTTGTAGCAGAATTAGCAAAACCTGAAGATTGTGAAGCTGTAATTAAAGCGATTATAGCGCAGTTCGGTAAAATCGACGGTCTTATAAACAATGCTGGAGTTAACGATGGTGTAGGGCTTGAAAATGGGAATTACGAAGACTTTATGTCTTCCTTGCATAAAAATGTAGTACACTATTATTTGATGGCTCATTATGCTTTGCCAGAATTGATAAAATCTAAAGGTGCCATTGTTAACATTACCTCTAAAACAGGCGAAACAGGGCAAGGAAATACTTCAGCCTATGCTGCGGCAAATGGGGGTAGAAATGCATTAACTAGAGAATGGGCGGTTGAGTTATTGAAATACGGAATTCGTGTAAATGCGATTATGGTTGCCGAATGTTGGACCCCTGCTTACGAAACTTGGATTGAAACCCTACCTAATGCTCAAGAAAAGCTGAGTGAAATTACCGCTAAAATTCCACTAGAAAACAGAATGACGACGGCCGAGGAAATTGCAAACATGGCTGCATTCTTAATGTCTGATAAATCGAGCCACACCACTGGACAAATTATTCATGTTGATGGCGGTTATGTGCATCTAGATAGGGCATTGGCGAACGCATAACTTATCGTTTGTCATTCAGAGCGCAGCGAAGAATCAACCTTAAATATTCGACCTTCAGATTCCTCCAAAGTCGGAATGACAAAAGATATAAGTTAATTTTGTCATTCAGAGCGTAGCGAAGAATCTAATAATTAATTTAACTATTCCTCCGAAGCCGGAATGACATTTCCCCAAATAATTCAACATAACAATCTTCAAAAAATGAAAACCCTTACCTGCACAACTCCCGGAACTTTCGAATATTCATTAACTGAAAAACCTCAATTAGAAAAGGGTCAGGCCATTATTAAAATTAAGCGAATTGGTATTTGCGGAACAGATTTACACGCTTTTGAAGGAACTCAGCCATTTTTCAGCTATCCAAGAGTTTTAGGTCATGAGCTTGCTGGAGAATTGATAGCTGTGGAAGAGCAGAGGTGCAACAAGGTGAATTTGTTTTAGTAATTGGTGCCGGACCCATTGGTTTAGGTACAATGGAATTTGCTAGAATAGCAGGAGCGAGGGTGATTGCCTTAGACATAAACAACGATAGACTGGCATTTTGTAAAGATAGATTAAAAGTCGCCCATACCATAAATGCTTTAGAAGCTGATGTGATAGCACAATTAAACAAAATTACCAATGGCGATATGCCAACCGTAGTAATTGATGCCACGGGTAACCAAAAGGCAATTAACAATGCGATTAATTATATGGCTCACGGTGCAAGGTTTGTGCTTATTGGTTTGCAAAAAGGCGATTTAATTTTCAATCACCCGGAGTTTCATAAAAGAGAATC
>SEDG01000952.1 GCA_004295885.1 Pedobacter sp.
CTGAGCCTCACTGTCGTCAAGGTTTGGCGAAGTCCAGTACGACCTATTGTTTACTGTCTGTTTCGTAATGGCAGCAAGGAGCTCATCTTTATAATATAATTTATATTCCATTTTGCCCATTGAAATAACTAAGATTTTTTTACCCCAATGGGTAATTTCAAATGGAAGCATCTCTAAATGTAGTCAATATTAGGGAGATAACTGTATAATGGTTAAATGAGCCTTGTTAGCTGTGAATATTTCCGGCATTCGCATTAATCCATAATCGGCCGAAAGCTAGCGTTTGCCCATGGAAGTTTGCTATAGGCATTTTTAATCAATTGTTTTGGTTGGGATCTATTTTAAAGTAAGTTGAATTGTGGGTTAGCATTGAAGGCAAAAGAATTTGCTTATTCCAAACTAATTAATACTATTAAAGCATCGCCGTCCGAGCGATAACTTCTTTTTGAGTAGCCACGATTTCCTGCCTCAGTGCGAGTATTTGAAAAATTATTTCATCTTTATCTGATATAGCCTCCTTTGAAAGTTGATGGTGTCGCCTTTTGAGTAAGTCGACCTCAACAACTAACTTTTTAATTGATTCCTTGAGTTCTGCAATTGATGCCATAATTTCCGCCATTCAAAAATAAAAACTCCCAAGCATTCGTTTACCGTGGTAAATACTCAAATTGATAAGGTATTTGCCTACGCTAACCTTCGGTAAATAACCGACATTTTAATGCCAGATTTGTTTTGCAGTTAGGTGAGTCGTTGAGTTGCTTGAGTGGTTAAATCAGTTATCGGCAACGAGAAACGGTTAACGAAAACGGTCAACTAACAACGAACAACGAAACTTCTAACCATACCTCGCTATCCAATCAATCATTAAAAAGCTGATAGATTTTTTCGCTACTCTCCTCGGCTATTTGTGGGTCTTTGAAACGCCAGTACTGGCCAATGGCAGATTTGTAGGGTTCGCAAATCAATACACCTTGCTCTCCTTTGCCTACTTTATATTTTTCGGGATGCTTTTGATAATCAACTCCTTTTTTCCATGGATAACTATCAATCTCAAAATCTAGGTAAGAGGGCTTAGCTGTCGTTGCCATGGTTAACTAACAGTTAGCCAATAGTTATG
>SEDG01000254.1 GCA_004295885.1 Pedobacter sp.
TACATCAACTTGTTTTTAGCAGAAACTGATAAGGTAACATGGGATTCTAAAGATCCAGTGTTAAACACGATGTTTAACGATCGCCAAAAAGGAGAAGCCTACGCATTAAGAGCATATCTAATGTCGTATATGCTTCAGGCACATGCCGGAAAAGTTGGCAATGTTTTATATGGTTTCCCATTGGTGCTTCAACCAGAAACGCCAGCTTCAGATTTCAATCAACCTAGGGCAACTTTCGATGCTTGTATCAAACAAATCTATAGTGATCTGGATAAAGCAGAGCAATTATTGCCATTAGATTATGCTGACATCAGCAACACCTCTCAAATTCCAGCAAAATATGCAGGCATTAAGGTAGAGACCTATAATAGAGTTTTCGGAAAGTTTTTTAACGAACGTATGACTGGCCGTATTTCAAAAGCCATTCGTGCTAAAGTTGCGTTAATGGGTGCGAGTCCAGCTTATAGTACAGGCAACTCAACTACTTGGGCTGATGCTGCAACTTATGCTGCACAAGTTTTGGCGCTTAACGGATGGCTTGCTAACCTTGATCCAAATGGTGTTACTTGGTATGATAATAAGGCCGAAATCGATGCATTGGCATCGGGTGCTAACCCTAGAGAAATACTTTGGAGAACCAACGTTGGATCAAATAGTGATTTAGAAGCGGCTAATTATCCACCTACTTTATCAGGTCAAGGGAGGATAAATCCTACGCAAAACTTGGTAAACTCTTTCCCTATGTCTAATGGATTTCCAATCACCAATACAACTTCAAGTGGATATAATCCTAATGCGCCATATACTGGAAGAGATCCACGTTTAACAAAGTTTATTGTATTTAACGGAAACACAGTAGGTTCTACAAACAAGGTAATCAATACCACTTTAGATGTTGCTGCAAACGATGATGCATTAAATAGAAAAGAGGTTTCAACCAGAACTGGTTATTATATGAAAAAACTGCTAAGAAATGACGTGAGTCGTACTCCAACGGTAAATAATCAAAAGCATTACAGACCTCATATTCGTTATACAGAAATATTTCTAATCTATGCAGAGGCAGCTAACGAAGCTTGGGGCCCAACTGCAACGAATGGCAATGCTTACTCTGCTTATGATATCATCAAAGCTATTCGTGCAAGAGCTGGTGTAGGTACTACCAATGGAGACGCTTACTTAGAATCGATTAAAGGCGATAAAGATGCCATGAGAACTTTGATCAGAAATGAAAGAAGATTGGAGTTGGCGTTTGAAGGGTTTAGATTTTGGGATTTACGCAGATGGAATGCAGTTTTGAATGAGCCAGTAAAGGGAATGAGTATTTCGCAAGGTGTTTATCAGGAAATTAATGTAGAAGCAAGAAGTTTCCAAGAACACATGAGATTTGGTCCTATCCCTTACAGCGAAATTTTAAAGTATAACTCTTTACAACAGAATACAGGATGGTAAGCCTCATAAATAAAGAAACAATGAAAAAGAAATATTATATAATAATGGTGCTTTTAATGGCACTAGGTTCTTGCAAGAATGAAGAAATGGAGTTTCCGGATTACGATACGCAAACTGTTTATTTCGCTTATCAATCTCCAATTAGAACCATTACCATAGGTGAGGATATTTTTGATACCTCGCTTGATAATCAGCATAGATTGCAGATCATGGGCACTGTTGGAGGAGTTTATTCCAATAAGGAAAATATCAACATCGGAATTAGTGTAGATAATTCACTAACTCAAGGGCTAACTTATGGTTCGCCATATAGTGGAACCGTGAAACCAATGCCAGCGAATTATTACACGCTTGGGTCTAACAAAATCGTGATTCCTAAGGGAAGTTTAATAGGTGGCGTTGATATTCAATTGACGGATGCTTTTTTTTCTGATCCCTTGTCTGTAGGCACAACTTATGTTATTCCCTTAAAAATGACAGATGTTGATCAAGGTAAAACCATATTACAGACTAAGAATTACACCCTCTATGCGGTTAGGTTTATCAATACATGGCAGGGATTTTATTTACGTAGAGGAAAGGACAATGTGGTGGGTAAAGCTGGTAATGCAGCTTTGAACCAATCAATTGTTAGACACATGAAATATGTGGAGCAAGATGAGGTCAACAAGATTAATACACGTTCACTAACACAAGCTGAGTTTCCTGTAGTATTTAAAGTAGCTGGCGGAACAAGTATTAACAAAACTTTATTGTTAACATTTGATGCCAACGGAAATTGTTCGGTAGCTGCTAGTGATGCCAGCTTTACCGCAACCGGAACAGGAAAATTCGTGAAAAGAGGCGAGAAAAACAGTTGGGGAAGTCAAGACCGTGACGCTCTTTACCTAAATTATCAAATCGACCTAAGCGACAGGACGATTAATTCTTTAGATACACTTGTTATGCGTGACCGTGGGGTAAAGGCAGAAACATTTACTCCAATTAAATAATTAAATTTTATCTAATAATCAGAAAAAATGAAAAGATTATTCAACATAACAATTGGCTTGGCTGGGTTAAGCTTACTTGCTTCTTGTCATAAATATGAGGCACTTGAGTTTAATGTTAACAAGCCAGCAACCTTCGCTTCTCAAGAGCAAATTGATGCCTATCAACCTTTAAAAACCTACATCAACCGCAGTACAAATGCCAAATTCAAATTAGGTGCAGGTACTTCGTTGCAAGCTTACGTGAGTAAAGGAGTAATGTACAGGCTCATCAACAGCAATTTTGATGAGATTACCCTTGGCTATGAGATGAAACACGGTGCTGTTGTGCAAGCAGATGGAAGTTTGGCTTTATCCAATGTGAAAACATTATTGGAGACGGCATCTAAGGCAGGAATTTCTGTATTCGGACATACATTGGCTTGGCATGCGAACCAAAATGCCACTTATTTGAAGAGCATAATTGCTCCAACTGTTATTCCATCATCGGGCGGCCCGTCTTGGGATTTAGTGATAGGTGCAGACTTTGAAACAGATAATGCAGCGGTTTATCAATCTAATACCAACGCAGTGATGTCTTTTACCGCAGCTGGCGAAGGTTTTAACGGAACGGGTAGGGCATTAAAAATTTCTAACGCAGCAGTGCGCACCAATGATTATGATGCACAATTGTTTCTAAAGTTTCCTGCAGTGGCTGTAGGCGAAAAGTATGAGCTTAAAATGAATGTTCGTTCAGATGTTAACGCTTCTTATTCTACGCAGGCTCACATCACCCCTGGTGCATATAAATTTTACGATTTTTTTGGGACAATCTCATCAACACCTACTTGGGCGACTTACACGAAAGAAATAACGGTGACAGCAGACATGGCGGCAAGTGGAAGTATCGCATTTAACCTAGGGAAAACAGCGACCAACTTCTACTTTGATAACATTACCTTGAAAAAATACAATGCGCTTGGTGGAAGTACTATTATTGAGAAAACTGCCGATCAGAAGAAAACCATTTTAACCGACGCGATGGATAAATGGATTAAAGGGATGGTAACAGCTTCTAAAGACTATGTAAAGGCTTGGGATGTAGTAAATGAGCCTATGGATGATGGAAAACCTTACGAACTTAAAACTGCTGTAGGCAGAACCACTATCGCTGCGGATGAATTCTTCTGGCAAGATTATTTGGGTAAGGACTATGCGCTAAAAGCATTCCAATTGGCTAGGCAGTACGGTAATGCTACTGATATTCATTTCATCAACGATTATAACTTAGAATCAAGTATCGACAAGTGTAAAGGTCTAATCGCCTATGTAAAATACCTAGAAGATAAGGGAGCAAAAATCGATGGGATTGGTACACAAATGCATATTGTAGCTACTTCAGATAAATCAAAAATTGATGAAATGTTCACCTTGTTAGCAGCAACGGGTAAATTAATCAAGATATCTGAATTGGATATGGGCTTCGCAGGAAACATTAAAACGCCAGCCGTAACAAAAGAGCAATATGCAGCTCAAGCTGAAATGTACAAGTACGTGGTAAAGAAATATTTTGAACTCATTCCAGCCGCTCAACGATACGGAATTACGATATGGGCTCCACAAGACAGTCCAACAAGTTCAAGTTGGAGAGCAGGAGAACCAATTGGTTTGTGGACTGAAGGATTAATTAGAAAGCCTGCCTATGTTGGCGTAGCAGATGGGCTGAAATAAAAAATTAAAGATACATTTGGTTAGTAAGAATGCCAGGGGTTAACATACAGGTTCCCCTGGTTTTTCTGTTTT
>SEDG01000255.1 GCA_004295885.1 Pedobacter sp.
TTCTAAAGAAGAATGAGCATTTCCATCTGATTGATAAACGAGCGAAGCTTTTGGGTTCTTTTTAACCTTATCGGCATACCTTACTAAATACCAAATAAATAGTGCTGTTGAGACAAGGAAGAACAAAATCCTTTCATAAAAGCCATCCAGCCAGTTTACACCAAGTGTATTACTGGCAATAATAGTAGAAAACGGATTAGAGAAACTAGAGATATAACCAATTGCTGCGCCACCAAATACGATAGCTAGGGGCACAATTAAATCGTAACCAGCTGCCAAAAATAAAGGAACCAAAATTGGGTAAAATACTATCGATTCTACATCCATACCATAAGAACCACCTAAAAAGGAGAATATAAAAGTTAGGATAATGATGAGCAAACGTTCTCTGCCTTTCATGCTGTGCGCAAGATAGGTGACGCCATTTAGCATAGCGCCTGTTTTATTAAATACTTGCATGAAACCACCAATCACCATGATAAACAATACAATGTCTATACTATCTATAATGCCTTTAATAGGAGCTTGCAACACTTCGACAAAGCCTTGTGGTCTTGTGGTGTCTTGTTGATAAGTGTTTGGGATGGAGATGGGCTTTGAGATTTCGCCCTTTGTAAATTTTTCTAATTGGATGTTGATAGAAAGGCTGTCTAACGTTTTTTGTGTAAAAGGCAGAGCGGTGGAACCTGTTTTAGAATTAACTACAAATGTCTTGTTATCGTTGTTGGTGAGCTTGCTGTATTGCCCTGCTGGTAAAAGCCAAGTGCTAATGGCGGCTATGATGATAACACACATCATTAATGTGGTGGCAGTTGGGAGCGTTAGTTTTTTCTTCATCGTTTGTATTGGTGGTTGTAACGAAGTTATGGAAAAAAGGGATTTATGCAATGGGGGGGTACAACCTCCCTAACAAGCTACGTTATTGAGCCTCTGTTTTTCACAGGGCGAAGCAATCTCATTTGGGAAGGTGGCTTTTTGCAAATTATTCCCACGCTCAAAGCTAGCCTCGGTTAGCCACCGATGAGCTTTCTCTTCTGTCTTGATACAAAAGAAACAAAAACCGAGACCTTCAGCAAGCTCATTAATTCCATTAAAAACAATAACAACTTATTAATAAATCAATGCTCAGAATCATTACTCGGTCTGTTAAGTCAAATTGCGTCACAATAAAAAACGCCTCTATTTCACGTAAAGGCGTTTCCAAATTCTTATATTACTGTGTCCTTACCTCAACCGATCTGCACTTTTCAATAACTTTTCATCATTATTAATTCCTCTAACTGCCAACATACAAAACAAAATAGCGATAACAGGTAGAAACATGCCAACTGTAGCATTTGCAGTTTCAAGGCCTCCAGGAATTTTCTTCGCGTATTGACTACACCAAAAAGATAAACCAATAATTAACGCCACATTAGCAATGATGATTTTCTTTTGAATCCCCCTTTTCCTGAAATTAAAAATATTGATGAAACACATTAACGCGACTGCAATTGTACTAATTAATAAAGGTAAAAATGTTTCCACCTTTGTGGTCACTTCTCCAGTTTTTTGGTATAGACCTGTAGCTAAAACTTGGTATTCAGTACTTCCCACAGTTGTGGTAACCATAGGCACAAAAAGTAAACAGCTAATGGTTATGGTGGCTAATAAAAGCCATATAGATTGTATTCTCTGTATCATAAATTAAATATTTAAACAAACTTAATAAAATTTAACGTGTTGGAAAGTTGTAAGGTTGAAAAGTTGAAAAGTTTTGAGAAAGTCTTCAAAGGCATTCTTTGAGAACATCTCTTTGAGAAAATGTTACATCAATCTGGGATTTAATATTGGTCAACATTCAAACATTCTAAGTAGTTTTGCAGCATTGAACTCGCACAGATATTTTATAGAACTTTGTTATAACGGTACTGAATTTCATGGTTGGCAAACACAACCTAACGGGATTACTGTGCAAGAATGCCTAGATAAAGCCTTAAGCGTTTATTTTAGGCAAGAAATAGTTTCGCTTGGTTGTGGTAGAACCGATGCAGGTGTTCACGCTACTCAATTTTTTGCTCATTTTAATGTGGCAGATTTACCGGTAGAAAAAGTAGTGAATTCACTAACCGGAATTAATTCTTTATTGCCTTATACCATTGCCGTAAAACGGATTTTTGAAGTGGCTGCTGAAGCTCATGCTAGATTTGATGCTACAGCAAGAGCTTATAAATACCATATCCATTTTGATAAGGATCCTTTTAAATTAGACCGGTCTTGGTTGTACAAAGGAGAATTGAATGTGGAAAAGATGAATAAAGCTGCACAGTTGTTGTTAAACTATATTGATTTTTCTTGTTTCAGTAAATCTAAAACACAAACTTTTACCAATAACTGCAAAATAACTGAAGCCGTCTTTGAGCAAGTGGAAAACGGTTTAGTATTTACCATAAAGGCCGACCGATTTTTAAGAAATATGGTAAGGGCAATTGTAGGAACTATGATTTTGGTTGGCAAAGGCGATATAGTGATAGAAGAAGTTTCTAATATTATTGAAGGAAAAAATAGAAGCAAGGCAGGGCAATCTGTTCCAGCTTGTGGCTTATATTTGGTGGCGGTTGAGTACCCGTGGTTTAATTAGCCAATTAACAAATTATTATGTCTAAAATAACAGGAGATGCGTTTAATGTAGGTTTGCTCAAAAGAGTTTACGATTATGTAAAACCATATCGTGCTACTTTTAGGTTGTCTATTGTTTTAACCATTTTGTTAGCGGCAATTACTCCGGTTAGGCCATTTTTAATCGGTTATACCTTAAATGAGTTTATCCTTAAAAACAACTTTACGGGTTTAGTAGAGATGACCATTTTGATGATTGTGCTTCTCCTGGTGCAAACATTAATTCAATATAGTCAGACGCTAGCAACCAATACCTTAGGGCAATCTGCCATTAAAGATTTGCGAATAAATGTATTCAATCACATTACTAAACTGCGTTTAAAATACTTCGACCAAACACCAATCGGGCAATTAATTACCAGAACTGTCTCAGATTTAGAAACCATTGCAGATATTTTTTCTGAGGGTTTAATTGCAATGGTTGGCGATTTATTACAAGTAGTCGTGATTATTGGCTGTATGTTGTGGATTGACTGGGAATTGACCATGGTAGTTCTGTTGCCTATTCCATTTTTAATCGTTGCGACAAGAATTTTCCAGAAGTCTATAAAGGTTGCTTTCCAGGAAATAAGAACGGAGGTTTCTAATTTGAACACCTACTTGCAAGAACATATCAGTGGAATTTCCATCATCCAATATTTTGCTAGGGAAGAACAAGAGTACAAAAAATTTGTTAAAATCAATAAGCGCTACCGCGATGCCAATATCCGTTCTAATTGGTATTATTCTATCTTTTTTCCTGTCGTAGAATTAATCTCTGCTCTGTCGCTAGGTTTGCTAATTTGGTATGGCTCTCGAATGATTTTAAACAAACCATTAGATGTAGAACCTGGAACGATTACTACATTTATTATGTTTATCAATATGCTTTTTAGACCAATTAGAGAGCTTGCGGATAAATTTAATACCCTGCAAATGGGAATGGTTGGGGCAGAACGTGTTTTTAAAGTTTTAGATACGCAAGAAACGACAGAGAACAAAGGAACTCATGCGCCTGAGAAATTACAGGGTGCTATCAGTTTTGAAAATGTTTGGTTTAGTTATAATCAGGATGAGGAGGTTACGGATGAGAATTATGTATTGAAGGATATTTCATTTGAAGTTAAAGCTGGGCAAACAGTGGCTTTGGTAGGGGCGACAGGTGCAGGAAAATCATCAACCATTAATATTTTAAATCGCTTTTACGAAATACAAAAAGGAAACATCAAGGTTGATGGTGTTGCTATAAAAGATTACGAGCTCAGTTATTTGAGAAGCAACATAGCTACAGTTTTGCAGGATGTATTTTTGTTTTCAGATACCATTTTCAATAACATTACACTTAACAATCCCGATATTGAATTTGATGAGGTAGTAGATGCCGCAAAGAAGGTTGGTGCTCATGAATTTATTGAACGTTTGCCTGGCGGTTACCATTACAATGTAATGGAGCGTGGTGCTACACTTTCTGCGGGTCAAGCACAGCTGATATCCTTTATAAGAGCTTTGGTTTATCAACCTTCTATTTTGGTTTTAGATGAAGCGACCTCATCTGTTGATACCGAAACAGAAATGCTCATCCAAAA
>SEDG01000019.1 GCA_004295885.1 Pedobacter sp.
GAATGAGAATTGCCAATGGTACAATTTTCTATCAACACATCTTCCACCATCCCGTTTTCAGGCATTTGATGCGCTGTTGGTCCTTTGCCACCCTTAATGCAAATCGCATCATCATTTACAGAGATGTAACAATTCCTGATGGTTACTTTTTTACAAACATCAATATCAATCCCATCTGTACTTGGTGCTTTAACAGGTTTAAATGGTGAGCGGATATCTGCATTTTCAATCAACACATTATTACACTGGTATAAGTGAGTAGTCCAAAAGCCAGCATTACGAAACTTTACATTTTGAATTTTCACATGGTTACTACCCCAAATAAATACCAAACGTGGTCTGCTTACTTCTAAATTGGTTAAGGTTTTTTTAATCTTCGCCACCGAATCTCTTCCTGCCCAAAACTGTTTCCAGAACTTAAGTCCGTTACCGTTAATCTCTCCTGGTCCAGTGATCGTAAAACCATCTACCTGATAGGCATTAACTAAGGCCGCAAAATATTTAAGGCTTTGTCCTTCCATACGTGATGGGATGAACGGATAGTTTTTTATTTCGTCAGAACCCTTTAAAACCGCTCCTTCTTGTAAACGTAGTTTTGTTTTCTTCTTAAAAAAGAGCGCCCCACTTAAATAAGTCCCCTTAGGGATAACAATTGTTCCCCCACCCTTGGCAAATGCTTTATCAATTACCTGTTGAATGGCTTTGGTCTGTAATAAAGTGCTATCGTTTTTAACACCTAATTTGGTAATGATATATTCTTGGGCACAGAGTTGATTGGCAAGTAAGCCCAATACAACCACAAAGATGATTTTTTTGATGTTCATAAGGATATTTGGTAAATTATTAATGCTAACACAAATATTGAGCTAGATAAAAATTATCGCTCAAATTATTATTTAAATCGCATTAAATCATCCTGTACCGTGCTGTACCTTAGGTTGCTTTCAGTACAATAATGCTGTGCTTAGCTAAGTTAAAGTTTTTAGATTTACCGATTTTTCCAATTTTTTGGTGTAACCACAAATCCCTCAGTTGGCTATTTTTATTCAATCCAACGCTCTCCGCAAGGAATTCAAATGAAACTTCTTTTGTACCTCTGTTCATAATTGCAATTGCCTTGGCTTTGCCATTTTTGCCAAGCGGTTTAACCCAAACCTCAATATCTTTTTCTTTGATAATTCTAGTTGCCTGTTTAAAGCCCATCATAGCTCATACCCCTTCCAACTTGTAACATATCCATATCATTATAATGCCCCGCTGAAGCATATTGATGCAAGTCTGCATTCAAATCAATAATCCGAAGAATTGAAGTAAAGTTTTCCCTGATATCATCAGATATTCTCCAAGAATCTGCCTGTTTGATAGCCCAAGTACCAGGAAACTTCCATCTGCAGATGTTAAAGACAATATGAGGGTCGATACCTTTTACCACCTTTATGATTTTAGTGTATTCTGTTTCTTCATCTAATTTCATTCGTTCTCCGCTGCACCAATCTACTTTCAGAAAATCGTAACCCCATTCCTTAAAAAAAAGCTGACAATCTTGTTCAATGTGGCCATAGATCCCTACCCCAATTCCGTTTTTATCATTGTCATAAATAGAACCACAAGTGTTTTTTCCACCATCTGTATAAATACCCGCTTTAAGTTTTTTACTATGAATGTAATCAGCCAAAGCTTTCATACCAGAAGGAAAATTCTTTAAATCGGGTAATAAGTTTCCACTTGAATCCCGTCCACCAAAATAGCCATCGTCTATGTTTACGAAACGATAACCAGCATCATACATACCCGAAGCAACCATCGCATCAGCTTGTTCCCTTAACATTTTTTCATCAATGTTTACATGAAATGCATTCCAACTGCTCCAGCCCATAATAGGTGGTTTCGCTTTTTGGGGATAGACAGAGACGCTAGCACAAAGTAGCGTTAAACTGATTAACAACAATTTAACCTTATGGATATTCATTCTGATGAGACTGATTTTCTTTTTTTATGCTGCTAAACTACATAATTAACTTAATTTTTAACAATTAGCTATAAAAAACAATGATCCTTTGGCCTGCAAAATCAATCTTTGACAACGGAAAAAGATTAACATAAAAAAGTCCCCAACTTGCGTTGAGGACTTAAATTTTGAAAGGTTATTTAATTTATATTTTTATTTCCAATCAAATGGTCATGTTTCATTTATTATTTAATTAGAAAATATTATCTTGTTATTCTCGGGTATAAGCGAATCTGTGCGTACTCCAAAAAATCTTCTTCTTCATTCCAGAACATAATCGAAGCTTCCATCACAAAAGCTGTCTCTTCATTTCCGATTTCACAGGATCCCGAATAAGAATACGTTGTAGTAGAAGGATAAAGTTCTGCAGTAAAATAAGGGTAATAATAGACATAAGTCGGATCATTCCATATTAAAAACTTAGAAGCATATAGTTCACCTGGCGCAGTATCTTGCCCTACAAAAGCTTGAAATTCCCCTTTCATAGCTCCAGTATTTACAGGTATATTTTTAACCATCACATCATAATGAACTGTATGCCCATTCGTATCCAAAGTGAACTTTGCATATAACAAATCGCTATCGTAGGTATAAGACCTAGCGGTAGATGATGCCGTATAACTACCAGAACTTGGAGTGAAACTGCTAGGATCCCAATCTACAGTTTGTGCAGTAGTTGTAAATGAGATGCTTGCAAATAAGATAAAAAATAGCAAGGGTTTTAAAAAGATTTTTTTCATAACGGTTGATTTAACAAATACCTACTCTTTGAAGGATTTTCGGCTAGCTCCTTATTTCTATGATGCAAAAAAGTGTGATTATGAAATTTGGCTAATGCAACACCTTTTTAGAATTAGGATCATTTTAAATGCTATGGAATAAAATCATATTCGTCATAGATATAAAAACCATGGCCATTGTAAGGATCACTGTAATAAGCGCAACCATTTCCGCCAGCTACAAATATATTTCGGAGATTACTGTAATAACTACCTATGTAAAACGACCCTGAATGCGTCACTTGTCCGGAGGCAAGCTGCGCTATATCTTCAGTTTCGTCATTAAATTCTAAAAGATTTACGATAGACCCATAAGGATCCAGCACTAATCCTATATAGAGGTAGGAACCACCCCATTGTACGTCGCTTCTTTGACTACCTGAAGGATAATTTACAGTGAAAGAGTAATGAAGATAACCAGTTAATGAATCTAATGTTAGAACGGGTGCTGATGCATACCCAGCTTCATTATTCGATGAGGGATAGGAGTCCCTTAAAAAAATAGATTGGGCTTTTACACTTATTGCAACTATACAGAGTAAAGCAATTACAATTAGTCTTTTCATTTTCACAAGTTTAAATTGGTTACCTACTCTTTGAAGGATTTTCGGCTTACTCCTATTTTTTATTCATGTTAAGAGATGGTAGTTAGTTGGATCTTATTTAAAAAAAGCGGGCTCAAATAAATGAACCCGCCTTGAGATGTTAATTTATTTCCAATCAAATGGCAAATACCAATTGGCTGGGTTCATCAATTTTGCTCTTGCAGCAGATGCATTTGGATCACCAGCTTTTAACAATTTCTGGTAAACACGATCAGCTAAAAATGCAGGGTTATTTTCCCTGGTGGCGATGCGCACTAAATCTGGCCAACGATTACCTTCAAAAGCAGTTTCTAAGGCACTTTCGTCAATTAATTTACCTTCTAAACCAAGTACATCGGTTTGATAACTTACATCTAGTGCAGTAACACCAGCCCTATTTCTAACTCCAGTATTCCTATACCACGGACCTCGGAAATCCGAATTACTTACCGCATCCATAAAATATGGAGCTGTATAAGGCGTTCTCATCGAAGCAATATCCGCAAAAGATACTGGTGCTGGGCTACCAGCTGCATTTCTTGTGCCATTGTAAAAAGTGTTAAGGATACCTACGTTTAAGAATGCCCATCCAAGTTTACCTTTACCGTCTCGGTTAGCTGCTTCAGCATAACGTAAATGCAACTGTGCGGCACGATATAAACCCCATTTTCCGCCTTTGTTAAACGATGAAACTACGCCATCATTGTCAGTTAATTTCGTGATATAGGCACCCGCTGTCGTAACACCATAAGAAAGTTTTCCTCGTGCATCATAAGGGATGCCACTATTTTGTCTTTGCGCATTCCAAAGATCGATAACCGCTTGAGAGGGTTTGATTAAATATTTACCATATTGCGGCGAACATAACTCAACCATCGGGTTGCCAGGCTTATAATTGGTATTATAGGAAATACCCCATAAAAACTCATCATTCCATACATTAGATGTATTAGCTGCGCTAAACATAGTTTTCCATCCCTGATCGTAAAGCAAACTATTTTCATCCTGGTATCTTGTATACCTAACAGCTTGATCATTATAACCAGACCCACCATAATACACTACTTTGTAGGCATCAAATTGGAAATTCAAGTTAGTGTTAGAATTCTCAACCTCAAAAATTTTAAGATAGTTTTCTGCTGCTTTTGTATAATTATTTTTCCATAGGTATAAATCACCCAAAATTGCAGGTTTACAAATAAACATTTTTAAGGTACTGCTACCGTCTACTGTCACTACCAATGGATAACCAGTTGGATATGAATAAACTTGTTGATAAGGCAATGCCTGGGTAAATGCAAGCAGGTTATCTAATAGCTGATCAAATGAAATACGTGGAAAATTACTAATATTTTTTAGATCGTCAACATTTTCTACTGGCTCAGTAATGTACGGAATGCTACCATATTGTATCCCTAATTGTAAATAGATATAACTACGCAAAGCACCAATATCAGAATAGTGTTTATTATAATCATCCACACTCATTCGCTTATCACGAACCATTAAGGTAAAGTTTTTCAAGGCATCATTACAATTTAAAATAACGCTGTAATAGGGCCTCGGGTCGATATAAGGATTGTCTTTTGTCACCATATGATTAGACAATTGGCGTAAATATGGATCTGCATTAACGGTAGGCTCAATTAAATCAGCACGTAACTCGTTCTGTAAGATAAACGTCTTGTGTAAACTTAAAAACTGTCCGTAAATACCCAACACAGCTGCATCAGCGTCTGAGGAGTTACGGTAGGCATTACTTACATCTACTTTATCTTCAGGCGATTCATTATCCTTCTTGCAAGACCATGAACCTGTCGCAAGCAGGGCTACCACTACAATTGCAATAACTTTTCTATTAAAATTCATCATTCTCATTTTATATACTATCATTATAAGCCAACCCTAACACCCAATTGAAACGACCTGAATTGTGGCTCAAGTGTAGTGTCAACACCTTGGTTAAAGATGCTAGCACCAGCACTAAACTCTGGGTCATAGCCTAAGTATTTAGTAAGTGTAAATACATTATTTGCTGTTCCATATACTTTTACATATTTGATACCTTTTGTTTTTAAAACAAAATTGTAACCTAAGTTCACTGTACGTAAACGTAGATAAGAACCGTCTTCTATCCAACGATCTGAGAAGCGAGCGTTACCCATTGGGTCACCAAATGCTGCCTTAGGCACATCAGTAACCTGACCGTTACCTCTCCATCTATTTCTTAAGGCATCGGTTTGATTATAATAGTTACTGCCCGATTCTAATTGAGAACGGGTATAGTTATAAAGGTCATTTCCAGTTACAAAAGAGAACAAAATAGATAAATCCCAGTTTTTATAACTAAACGCATTATTTACACTACCATACAATGATGGATTAGGATCACCGATGATCGTACGATCAGCATC
Organism: Pedobacter sp.; assembly: GCA_004295885.1. Taxonomy (GTDB): domain Bacteria; phylum Bacteroidota; class Bacteroidia; order Sphingobacteriales; family Sphingobacteriaceae; genus Pedobacter. Next base: position 5,786 of record SEDG01000019.1, read on the forward strand.
ATCAATAATTTTATCCCCATTGCTATCAATAAACCTCACATCTCCACCTTTGAATGGAACTTTAACCCCGGCCGAATTTAAGATTGATAAACCTGCAGAACCCGCTTCAGCGTCTGTACTATAAACGCCATTGGTGCGTTGTCCGTAAAACACATTGGCAGTTTCGCCAATCCTAGTTAAATAAGTTCCTCCAGCATAAGAAGTAATGATGTCTGTGCCACCTGGCAGGTTTTTAATTTCATTTTGGTAAGTACCCAAGTTCACACCTACATCCCATTTAATCGCATTGTTTAACACTCTACCATTCAAACCAAACTCAAAACCTCGCGTTCTTGAAGTACCTCTATTGTCTATATAACTAGTAATACCACCCACTGATGTCACGGGCACATAGGTTAACATGTTATACGTAGTGTTTTGAAAGTAATCAGCACTCAAACTCAAACGCTCATTAAACAAAGACATGTCTGCTCCAAAGTTAAATTTCAATACTTCTTCCCATTTAATATTCGGGTTGGCAATATTTCCACGTACTAAGCCTTGTAAGCCTAAGATATTTTGTGATACATAGTATTGTCTATTGTTATAGTTACCAATGTCATCATTACCCACATAACCCAAACTTGTTCTCAATTTCAACAAATCAATGTGTTTGTAATCACGCATAAAATCTTCAGAAGAAATCAACCACGCCGCACTCAAAGCAGGTAAGATGGCAGTTTTACCACTTAAAAAACTCTTGGTCACATCTTTTCTTCCAAAACGAGAAGACTGGTCTACAGCTACTGCTGCACTCACAAAATAAGTCTCTTTGTAATTATAATCTGCAGTAAGATAACTGTTCAACGAACTCCATCTACCTAAATCACCACCTAAATAACGCAAGGCAGCATTGGTATTTCCTATGCCAATTAATGCATCTGTTGCCGTATTGTATCCAATGGCATAATCTTGTTCGCTTTGGCTCGACATAAATCTTGTTCCTAAAGCCGCGTGAATGTTGTGAGCCTGCCCTATCTTTTTATCAAACGTTAGCCTGATATCGTCAAACACACTGAAATACCTAATTACTTGGGTACCCGATCGGCTATCTCCAAACGTACTCGGTAAAACGTAATTAATAACTCCCTTACGTGGCACAAAAGTAGTTTCTTGTGTTTTATCATAAGTTACACCAGTTAGATTGGAAATTTTAAATGCTTTGCTAAACGTATAAGCAAAGTTAATATTTCCAAAAAAGCGATAAGCTTTTTTCAAGTTTAGTCCTTTTTCTATCAACGAACGGGGGTTACTCACTTGTAAAGTATCATAATCTGCCAAGTTAGGCGATACTGCACCAGTCGCACTTACTTCATTAACACCTAAAAATGGTGCTTTAACCAATGATAAAAAGATTGGATTAGTGTTTGGCGCAATGCCTTGATCTTTTAACCTTTGTTCAGTATAAGTGAAAGAAAGACTGGTAGTGGCTTGTAATTTTTTAGTCAGCGTCAAATCACTATTAAAACGCATATTATACCTATTGTTCCCGGTCGAATCAATTACGCCTTTATCTGCTAAATAACCTATAGAAAGGGCATACTTCGCAATGTTATCGCCACCTGATACTTTTACATAATAATTTTGATCAAAAGTATTTTTGAATACTTTTTTCTGCCAATCCGTGTTATTATGGTAGGTGTAATAATTAGGGTTCGCCAGTGGATCTGTATTGTCATTCATATAAGGCTTCGCTGCGATTTGAGCTGAAGTTAAACCCTGACTCGACAAAACATCCGTTAGATAAGTACGGAAATCGGCAGCATTCATTACTGGTAAGTTTTTTGGTTTCAAGTTGAAACCAGTATAGGCAGAAAAATCAATTTGAGTAGCTAAGTCTTTTGCACGATTGGTGGTAATAGCCAAAATGCCATTAGCAGCCTTAGTTCCATAAACTGCAGTTGCAGCCGCATCTTTAATCAACGTAACACTTTCAATGTCACGTAAATCAATCCCTTGCAAAGGATTGTTACGGTGTCCTAAAGTTAAAGAACCACCATAAGTATTAACATCGTAGACCATGCCATCCACTACGTAAAGCGGTTGGTTAGTAGCATATAATGAGGAGAATCCCCTTATGAATACATCTGCGCCAATACCTTGAGTACCCGCTTTTCTAACGGCATTTAATCCAGACAATCTGCCTTGAACTTCACTCATGGGTGTTTCTGAATTATTATTCCAAGCGCCTTGAGGTTTAAATACATCAACCGCGGCGGTAGTCCGAGCCAAACTTTGCTTACCCATTGGCAAATCTACCTCCGTAAAAATCGAATTATAGGTATCCGGCCAAAGAATGATAGTAGCTAATTTTCCCTTGTGTACAGGAACAATTTTAGTATGGTAACCGATAAAACTTACCGAGATACTCGAATTATAATTAGGTACGGTGATCGCAAATTTCCCTTTATCGTCTGTTAAGGCTGCTGAAAAATCGGAAACGGCTAGCCTTACTCCTGTAATAGGCTTTTTGGTATCGCCGTCTATCACCAACCCGCTTATTTTTTCTCCTGTTAATTTATCAGCTTGAATTTTAACGGTAGTGGTATCGGTACTGTATTGAACGGTATCTGTTTGTGCAAAGCTAGCGGCCGTGGCCATTAGGCTAAAAGAAAGCAATAACAGTCCCTTTTTTATGATGGTAAAATTATACATAGTCGTTTTTTTGAGTCAGGTTAATTTGTGTTATGGCAAAACAGGTTCAAATCTCAAATAATCCAAGATGAGTGTATTCACATTTACACTTGAACTTGTAGCCGATTGTAGCCTAATTTGAAACAAGCCTAACTGTTGAGGGGTATATTCGCCTAGCAACACTTCGCCATAATTTAGTGGGGTAACGGTTTGTGTGGCGAACAAATCATAAACCAGGGTAGTTGGATTAAGTATAAAATATCTTTGTGTAAAATTGGCAACCTGAGAATCTCCAGCTGCGCCAGAGATAGCCCTAGCGTAAACCTTATATTTAACAACAGGCATTTGACTATAGAAGTAATTGATGTAGTAATCTGATACACCGTGATTATAAACCTCAATGTCTTTGTACAATACACCATTATTATCCAATTTTGTTCTATACAAGGTATTTCCAGATCGATCTGATCTAAAGGATAATGGTCTTTCTCCTTCTATTTTAAATACGGGTACCTTATCTTTTAGCCTGAAAGGTAAAGCGTTAACAACATAGACGATACCATTACTTGCACGATAGCTTTTTTGAATGTTAGCTTTATTAATCGGTATTTTAACGCCCCTTGTAGAGATGAGCGTGTCTGGCAATTTGTCTACGGTATACAATCCTTTAACAGCCAAATCTCTTACCAACGCAGATTGAGTGAAATTCGGGTAATAAAGAGATAACTTTGCCGCTTCAGCGGTATACCCAGCATCCTGTATCATAAAAAACGTAAACTGTTGGTTTTCAACACGTAAGTCCGCGGTCGAGTTCCAATAAGTATTTCTTGTAACCATTGGCGGGTTTGGCGCAAAAATTGGCGTACCATTGCTATTATAACCGATAATAGTAGCTTTAGCGCTATCAATTACTAAACCAGTTAAATTACTGATATAATTGGTTTGTAAGGGCGCATCTGTGCTAGTCAGCATATAATCCCATACATTTAGTTTAGTAGGTACGGCTTTGTCAATAATATAAAGTGCCCCATTTTTAACAAACTGTCCATTACCTACAATGCCTGCTTCCTCAAAGTTAGCACCTACAACATTTGCAAATTTCCCGTTCTGCAAATTTACTTTTAGGGTATCGCTCAACCCTTTTGAAGGCTGGATAGCTGTTAAGGACACATGGTTAGCCACGAAATCTTTTAACTTGGCTGGGTCTGCAGTGATGGAGGCATCTAATGAAGCCAAAGCCGCATTTGTAGGTGCCCAAACGGTAAAGGATTGAGATGAAGCTAAAATTCGATCATAGCCTGTACTTTTCAGAAATTCCGTGAACTTACTTAAGTCTCCTTGGGCAGAGATCTTTTCACTCAGGTTAACCGTATTATCTACATTGGTTACCTCCAAGTGTTCATCCATTACGTTTTTACAGCTACCTAAAAAAATTAGTGCACTTAGTAATAGGAAACTATTTAATACATTTTTCTTCATTACGTTATCTTTTATAAGGCTGAAGAACATCAATCCTTCAACTTCTTGTAATTTTTTAGCTTTATGGTTTTTGGAACTGAACGCCTTGGGTAGAAAATCTTGGCCAACCCTGTTCTGCATCTACAGGTATAAAATGAATCATATCTAACCAACTTGCTTTAGAAGTACCACTTCCTGCAATCATAGTCAATCTAATCCAGTGTCTGTCCGTAGTTTGCACATCGATAACACCAGCCAAACGACCTACACAAAAATTCCAACCTGTAGTATTAACCTGATTCTGTCCTCTCAAAGTACCCTGAAAATCATTAGTAGTGGCCATATAACGCTTAAACCCATTGGTCAACATAAGGGCGTCAGCATTCGCCGCTCCTGCCCCAGCCGTGGTTACACCTGAAGCAGATAAATCTTGCCTAAAATCTACCGTATTTGGTAAGACTTGAGCATTTTGCCTACCGATATCAAACCCAACTTGAAATGCTACAGTATTAGTACTGTTATAGATATAACATATCCAAACTTTATACCTGCCCTTTACCAACATTGGTGTTCTCAGTTCAAACCATTGTAACCTTGCTGTACTAGAACCAACAGACATACTTAAGATATCATTAGAATTACGTTTACGAGTAGCGTCTGGCACGGTAACATAATTGTACTCACTGCCCTGCGTTACCTTGGCTAAATCGTTGTAAATCATACCACTTAAAATTGGTACATTGTTCGGATACAATTCAATTTGTCCAGCTGCTGCTCCTCGCCATTTAGGATTTGCCCTTAATTCTGGCTGATCGGCCACATCCCAATAAACAGGTGCCTGTACACGAACCTTAATGGTAAATGGAGTTTTCACCTCATGTTGTACGCCATTAGAAGCAGTGACATCACTATAAGTCCTGTTAATCTCAACTCCCTTTTCAATAACCCCTGCAAACTCGTCTTCATTTAACAAGACACTTTGCCCAGCAAATTTGGTGGTAATAACCTCTTTGGGCGCCAAGGTATAAATAGCAGGACTACTAATAATATCCGGAACATAAGTTGGTCCCGTAGATAGATGGTAAGCCATATATAACCATAAGCTATCGGTATGTAATTTAGGATTACCACTTTTAGAATACCTAGCTTTAAAGTCTGCATAATTAGCAAAACCAGCAGCTTTTAACGCAGAGTCTGATTCTAGTATGGCAGTCTGAAACCTACGTGTAGTATCTAATACCGTCGCTCCATCAACATTTAATGAATCGTAAAATCCAGTTTCTTTTAAAGCTTGGGTAAAATAAGTATAACGAGCATTGCCTTCAATACTTTTGGCCAAGGTTAAAGTAGCAGGCACCAAAACACGATCTAACACATGGATAATGCCATTACCTAAACGAACATTTGACTGGGTAATTTTAGCCGATTTGTTAACGGTATAATTACTTACACCCGCCTCGTTTTTAACACCTGTTTGCAAATACTGACCAAACAAAGTGATTTGTGCCAATTTCCCATCAGAAAAACGATTGGTCGCAACCGTATCAGGTAACAAATGATATTTAATCATGTTCTTAGCTTCTTCTACGGTTAATTGGTCAACCCCAGTTTTGTTATTGCTTTTTAACCAAGCAGTAATAGCGTCGTTGCTTGGAGTAAATAACGTAAACTTGCCATAAGCACCTAAATAACCAGCTGTTCCTGATCGTTTAATGATTTGAGTCATCAATGAAAATTGATCTGGGTACTTATCTAAATAACCAGTAATATTTACGTCATCCGTTGTGCTCTGAGTATAAGACTCTTGTTTACAAGAATTGATAAATAACAAAGTTAAAGTGCATATTACTGCCACTATGGCAAAACTGCGAACATTGAAATTATTTTTCATGATGATCATTTATTTCGTGTAAAATGGATTTTGAACCAATAGTGGATCTGCAAAAAGTTCTGCATCTGCAATTGGCATGTAATGACTATTGACATCTCTATACTTAGTAATAGCCGATTGTTGAATAAGTGGCGAAACTGTTCTAGAAACCATATCAAGCAAAACATTCAGTCTTCTATAGTTTTCTCTTTTAGCTACGCGTAACACATCAAACCAGCGTTTGCCCTCAAACGCAAATTCACGAGAACGCTCTGCCAAGATATAATCTACAATAGCATCTTGGTCAGGATTTAAAGGGTCAAGTATTTGTGCACTCGAAGTAACCGCATTTCTTTTTAACCTGATCTCATTGATAATGGCGATTGCATCTGCACCACCACCAGTCATGGCTAAAGCTTCAGCCTTTAACAACATGATATCACTGATTCGATAGGCTTGCCAATTCACGTAAGATGGATTCTCCGTGCCCCATTTTGTTATGCCTAAATCGCCGCTGTTAAAAAATTCACCAGCCCTGATATCGAAGAAACGATCTGGGTCTATATCATCCGCAGGAAACACATCGGTTACGGTATAGTTGGTGGTGGTGAAACGTTTTTTCGGTTGAATCAGTAAATTATAAAACACATTATTAACTGAGTTTTTATTACTGAATTCAAAAATAGTTTCAGTAGAGCTACCATTGTAAAATACAGTGTTATACCATGAACCATTTCCATTTTGCAACGCATAAAGCTGAGAGTTGATCACTTTATTACAAGCAGTAATACAATCTGTATAATTATCCATCCAAAGATAAACGTCAGCCAATAAGGCATTAATAGTATATTTTGTTACCCTACCCTTATCGGAAGCAGTATTGCCATAAGTATTCACAGCTCCAGCCTCTGCTTTTTTCAAATCTGAAACGATTTGAGCCAGTATTACCGCTGCCGTACTTTTAGGCAGATTTTGTAAATCAACATCCTTTGCAGTTGAAGTTAATTTCAAAGGCACATCTCTAAAAATCCTTACCAAATAGAAATACATCATCGCCCGCATGGTTAAGGCTTCGGCACTATATGCATTTAGTTGAGCATCCGTTAAAGTTGGATCTGTTGTCTTTACGCCAGGCCCATAATCTAATACCGTATTGCAATAATTAATGGTGCGGTAAAAAGCTGCCCAGCTACTTAAAGATGTACTGGATACGATGTTTACTTCTGCTGCATTACGTTCATCTTGCGTAGAATTTGTTGTCGGTAAAAGCATGTCTGCCCTTAGCTCACCATGAATAAACATCCATTCGGTAAGCGATTTATCACCCACACCCGGCGGCGGCGCTAATAATGAAGTATATATTCCGGCAACGGCAGCTTGAATATCTTCTTTGGTTTTCCAAAACTCTTGACGGGTAATCCCATCTCGAGGCTGCAAATCGAGCCATTTATTACACGAAGTGCCCAATACCAAAATGGCAAATAAACTGATGCTATATATTAATTTTTTCATGTCTAGTTAAAAATTTGCGGTTAAACCTAAGGTAATCGTTTTAATTGGAGGCGTAGTCGAATTATCCACTACAGTATTTGAACCGTTCAATGAAATTTTAACTTCAGGATCTTGTCCTGTATACCTCGTGAACGTATAAATATTTTCCATCATCACGTTTATACTTAAGCTTTTCATACCCAGACGTTTCATGAAATTTTTATTGAAATCATATTTGGCAGTTACACTTCTAAACCTTAAATAAGATCCATCCTCTACATAGCGGTCAGAGCCTAAAAAGTTAAAACCTCCACCATACACTGCTCTCGGGATATCTGTTACATCTCCTTCCGCTTTCCATCTACGTAAAACAGCGGTACTTTGGTTGCTAAAGCCATACATATTGGTGGTGGTAATTTTAGTTCCGTTAATCAGGTCATTACCCAATCGGTAGCTAAAATTAGCACCTAAGGTAATGTTACCAAACAAGGTAAATTGACTACCAAAACCGCCCGTATATTTTGGGTTTGAGTTTCCGATGTATACAATGTCCTTATAGTCAATATTACCATCATGGTTAATATCTTCGTACATCGCATCACCTGGTTGGAAAACATAATCGATTGAAGGATAAGCAAACCGCATATAAACCTTTTGTCCGTTTGGACCGATAATTTGATTACCGCTTTCATCCAGGGCAATAGTAGAATTAAGGTCTTTATATACACCCTTAAATTTAAAGCCATAGAATGAACCAAATGGATTGTTCTCTTGAATAAACACCTTAAATACATTGTTGTCTGTTACCCTACCCTTATTTTCTCGTGGCGCATAAGGTGAAAGTTCACGGATGATATTTTCGTTTTGTGAGATGTTGAAGAAAGTTTGGATCCTTAAATTTTTCTTTTTCACAGGGATGTAATTGGCACTAAACTCCCAACCTTGGTTATCTAACTTACCAATGTTTAAATCTACTGCGCCATAACCGTTATAGGTTGGTATTTGTGTTCCATTAGAAAACAAGTCATCAGTTGTTTTTTTATAGATATCGAACTCTACATTTAAGTTACCTTTAAGAAAAGAGGCAGTCACACCGACATTTCGCTGCGTTACTTTTTCCCATTTAAGTTCTGATAATTCTAAATTGTTAGAATAAACCCCTGCACTGCCTAAATAACTGAAACCATAATTCTGGTAAGTATTTAAGAAGGTATAATCACGGGTTGGTGCATTACCACTCAAACCATAACTTGCCCTAATGCTTAAATCTTCAATAACTTTGTTCAGTTTTTTCATGAAAGGTTCTCCAGATACCCTCCATCGTGCACCGATTGTTGGAAATACTCCATATTTATGATTACTCCCGAACCTCGAACTGCCATCACCCCTTACACTTGCATTTACAATATAACGGTCTAAAAATTTATACTGTGCAGAAAAAGATAAACCAACCGACCTAGTTTGTGAATAACTTGAACCGGCAGAGCCAGAACTATTCGTACGACCATCAATCGAAGGATCCGATAAAAATGAACTTGCCGTATTAGAGACGAACATATTTTGGCCAGTCCTTCTAGAATCGTAACTATCAAAACGGGTAAAAACATTTAAATCATGTTTGTCGCTTTTTATTTTTGGAGTCCAATTTAAGGTCATGATAGACTGCATCGTAAAACTATCGCCATCACCATCGTATGCCTGATTTACGAAGTTATCTGTAAAGGGTTTACCTGTCGCAATCTGCGGCAAGAAGGTCTTAGTTTTAGTATTATTGATATCAACCTGAAAACTAGCGTTGAACCTTAAGCTTGGAAGAATTCGATAAGCTAGCCTAAAAGTCGGTAATACTTTTTCGCCCAATTGATGGTTTTCTGCAGAACTAGCGAGAGCAACTGGATTATAAGTACCGCTGTTACCATTATAAGAACCTTGAGCAGTATTAGCGGGGCTAAAAAAGTTCGAGGTAATGTTTCCATATTCATCGTATTCAAACACGGCTTGATTAGGCATTTTTTGGTAAGCAACCCCTCTGATGTTCCCTTGATACAAATTTTGATTATCAATATGAGTATATACTAAATCTGCACTAAAGGTAATTTTATTGGATACCTGATAATCTAAATTCACCCTTGTACTTAACCTGCCAAGACTTTGCCCAATCGTAGTACCTGAATTGCTGAAATAGTTTAATGACGCACGATACCTCGCTTTTTCACCACCACCAGAAATAGAAAGGTTATGATCTTGTAAAAAGCCTTTTTTAGTTAATTCATCTAACCAATTCACATTATTACTAAAATTGTAATAGTTATAGGGATCATTTCTATCATATTGAAATTCCTTCGCAAACTCTGACGTAGAGAATTGACGACCTGCATTATAATACTCTTCTAAGATCAACGTAGAATATTGATTACCATTTAACATCGGTATTGGTCCAGGCTGATCCGAATAAGACCCTTTAAAATTATAGGTAATGATTGGAGGGCCAATTGCTCCCCTTTTGGTTGTGATCACTAAAACTCCATTAGCAGCTCTGGAACCCCATAGGGCAGTTGCAGCTGCATCTTTTAACACACTTATGGTTAAGATGTCTGATGGAGCAATATTCAATAGCTGTCCGTAATTGCTCACATCTGAAGTGGCAAAGTTAAAATCTGATGGCACAGAAATATCATAAGGTATATCGTCCACTACGATCAGTGGATCTACAGCGCCATTGATAGAAGAAGTACCACGTATCCTGATTTGCATCGGTGCACCAGGATCGCCACTACCTGTAATGTCAATACCTGATAAACGACCTTGTAAGGCTTGGTCAATCGACCCAGCCTGCATGTCTTCTAACTCTTTAGCATTGATAGTAGAAATAGCTGAAGTTAGATCTCTTTTATCAATCTGCATACCACTACCGTTATTAGATTTGGCTCTAGATGTAATTTTAACTTCATCCATCTGGGTATCATCTGGATCTAGTTGAAAATTAATGATGGCTTTATCAATAAGAATCGGTGTGGTTGATTTATAGCCGATAAAAGATACCCTAATTTTATAAGTGGCGTTGGCAACCGGCATAGAGTAATTACCATCAATATCTGTGGAAACCCCTCTAACAATACGACCATCCTTATCAAGGATCACGACAGATGCACCCATGACAGGCTGTTTATCCTTTTTATCAATGATTTTACCCTTCACGTTGGTAATTTGTGCATTGGCTACAAAAGACGCCAGCACACAGCAAAGGATTAAACAAAAACTGTATATATATTTTTTAGTCATCGGAGTGTTAATTGAATTGGAATTGATATTTTAAATAATTGTCTATCTGATGTATCACTGCTCTATTAGAAAGCACATTACTTCTATCTGAAGGACCTAACAAAACCTTTGCTTCTCTATTGGTTAAATCATTCAATTTGATGGAATCGGTTGTATTGATCGTTACCTTTACTAAGACAGTGTTGCCATTGTCATCTTTATACAAGGTTTCAAAAGACCCGGTTTTTTGTCCGTCACTGGCTATAGCTGTTTTATTAATAATGTGATACTGAATAAATTTGGAAATTAAGTTGATACCAACAAAGTCAGTAGGATTGTAAGTCGGAACACCAGTTAGTTGATTTCCAGGAAGCACCCTATCTTTTACAGCCTGTATAATGGCTGCCTTTGTAGGGATCAAAAAGGTATAAAAGACACCATCTGTTACGCCCGTGATAGCTCCTGAGGTTGCATTATAAATCTGACTTGTTTTCAAAAGCTGATAAAAATCGTAATAAGGATCAGTAACCAAGGTGCCATAACGTTCTATGTGCCTAGCTATTTGCAATGGCGTAGGTGTTAAAGCTTCTTTACCGTAAACAGCCACACCATTTACTGCGATGTTTATAGAATCTACAGGAATGGTCTGTTTGGCTATCAAAGTACTATCTGAAGTACCAGACGAACTTAATTTACCATTGGCATATTTGATGTATTCACCATTTGAAGTTTCTATTATCCCTGAACCAGAAGCAAAATTAGGTTGAGGTTTATCAATTGGTGGCAATGGAATGATATGTGTTTGCAAAATACGTTTCAAAGTGGCATTGTCTCCTCGAATGGGTTGTGACGGAAAAAAAGCATCATAATAATACCCCATTTTTTTCAAGGTAGCATCTGGTATAGGCACTATTGCATAACGAAGGTTTGCAGTTTTTAATGGGAGAGTTAATCCAAAAGAAATTAAAGCTTGTTTCATGATAAAATAATCAGGATCCAAGTTTACATTGCCATATACCGTAGAAAAAACACTGGCATCTTGCGCCTTACTTACCCCGTACAAAAAGCCATTACTTAAGGCTTGTTTATCTACAACATCAGTTTTACTCAACTTACTTGCATCATTTAACGCATTTAACGTTGTGTTAAACTTCGTAGGCCATACTGTTGTTGTGTATAAATGTGAATTAATGAAGTCTCTAATTAAGTCAGGAGCAACCGCATATAATTCATTAAGTGTTTTCACGCCTCTTTTTCCCCAATATTTTAGTAAGGTGCTTTTGGCATAGGCATTTACTGCATCATTGGTTGGTGCGAAAATACTGTACGAACCAGTCTGAGCATCATTGGCATCTACCCGTAAATAATTTTCGTTATTAGGTGAAAAGGACAACAAATTAGAATAATTTTTAACATATACATTGCCCACTTTACCTGACAAAACTTCATAACGATGAGAAACATCAGTATTGAGGCTATAGGTCACATACTTATCCAATAAACTTTTAAATAAGCTGTATTCACTTTTTGAGCTAACATACTGATCTATACTTAGTGGTGGCGTTAAAACCCTATCAATCACATGAATTACGCCATTTTCGGCTGAGATATTATATTGACCATCAACAACATTTGCAGGGCCAACATTCTTACCCGTGTAAGTAGAACCGGGATAGAAGTAGTTATAATCTTCAGCAGTTAAGGCTGCGTAAGTCATATATGGTGCTAAATAATAAGCTAAGTTCTTATTATTAAAGTCAGTATTAATGAAACTTCCGTTGCGGTTTGCCGCTACAGCCTTAATTGGATTGCCATTAGCGTCTAATGCATCGTACACAAAATCATAATATACAGTGCGGCGTCTAAATGCTGTGTTTTTGATAAAGCCCTTACTAGAGAAAAAGTCGCTTAATCTTTCTAATTTCTCACCATCATAAGTCATCGAATACCTTACTATAGAAGCTGCCAATTCTGGCGAAATGGTGGTGAGATTGTTATCAGTCATGTATTTAGCAAACGCTTCATCCGTCGGCGCAAATACAGTCCATGAGCCAGCAGCACTTAAAGTTTCTTTATAACCAGCCTTATCAATGGCATCTAAGAATTTTGTGAAATTGCCTTTTTGTTGTAGTTGCTGATAAATTGGGTCACCAAGGTTTTCTGGTCGCCCGTAGAATTTGTCGAACTCTTCTTTCCTACAACCAGACAGTAGAAAGATAAAGGTCAGAGAGACATGCCATACTTAGTAATAACGACGTTAGTTTATATGTTGGTTAATGTATTTCTATTTTATCAATTACTATTTTTCCTTAATTAATAAACGTCCGTTTGACGATTAAAAATTTTCAGAAAAAACTAACCAAAGCAAATATGATGACATACATAACTTTAGTTTAAATGAAATAAAAACTGGATTTCTTAATCGGTAGATTGTTCTTTGTTTGATTAAGAATAGAGTAAACTTATTTCATACAAGTAGTTAACTGATGCTAACTTTTAATATTTGGTTAATGGTTATTTGGTTATTATTTTAACTCTCTAAATGTAAAATAATATAAACAAAATTCTGTCCTGTACTATCCTGTCAATTTATTATAAAATATTAGCACAAAATCGTACAGTAATTAAATATGCGTTTTAAAACGATTTAGATGAATATATCACCCTTGAAATGCAACACCACGAATTAAAAAAAATAAAAGATAATTCAAACTTCTTTTAGTTGTAAGGCGTTATAGTTACCGGCCCAAGCAATCCTGAAGGCATTACATCCCACTTTGCAGCATCAAAATCTTTGTAATTAATATCTACAAAATTGATTTCATGGTAGTTTCTCCATTTGATTTTTTTGATATCCATATCGCGAATGCGATTAGCCATAAGGTTTGCCACTTCGATTTTGATGGTGTTGTTACCTACTTTTAATAACCTACCTACCCTAGCCTCAAAAGGAATGCTCCACAAAATACCAACTTCTTGTCCGTTGATAAATACCTTTGCACTTTCATCTACTTGATTTAAGCTCAATACATATTCCTTAGCATTTTTAGCAGAAAGATTAAAGGTGGTTGTATATACGCCAGTCCCTGAAAAAGACTTTAATTTATCATCAGCGAGTTCTGTCCATGATACTAATTTGTCTAATTTTTGATCGGCTGGTAGTTCGGGTCCGCCTTGAGT
>SEDG01000256.1 GCA_004295885.1 Pedobacter sp.
AAAATAGCCAAAAAAGGTTGCCAAAAGGATATTTTACCTGTTTTGCCAATTATACCACAGGTGGCAAATGCGATGACAATTACAACCCACCATGGTAAAACCATTTGCAATAAAAAAGAAGCTATAAGGATGACAATGAATACCATTTTTATTTTTTTGAGATTTTATAACGAGAAATTATTTTGCCAGCATTATCATCTGGAGATTGCATGAAGAACAAGTCGTATAGTTTTCCCTGTGCCCAAGTATCAACCATGTTATCGTAATATGGGCTACCTGGATTACCAGATTGACCGCCTGGATAAACGCCATGACCTTTTACATTTTTCCCAAGCTCAACTACCATCCTCCATGATGGGCCATTAGTTTCGCTTATGGCATTAACTGTGCTTTTGGCTCCACCAATTAATAGTTTTTTAGAGCCAAAGCCAGGTATTTTTGCTAAGTGCGGAACATTTGTGCCTTTCACTTTTCCCCAATACCAATTTTTACCGATAGAACCATATTTTCGTTCTAAGCTATCGCAAGCAAACTTAAATGATTCGTTTACCAAGTCGGCTAGCGTTTCATTTTTAGATGTTTTAACGTTATCGAACCACTTTGAGCTAGGGTCATTTCGAATCAGTTCAATTGTTCTATCTCTAGATGGATAACGCATAGGAATATCGGCAATGGTAAATTCATCATCCCAAATATCGAAGCTTAATCTCTTAGTCCATAAATCGAAGATACTTGGAGCGACTTCTTTTGATTCGAAAAATTTATTCCACTTTGTGGTGATATTTAAAGCTTCTTTTTGCGTGGCATTTAGTTTACTTGCATCTATAAGTGGCAAGATATGAGGTAATAAATCTTCTGCTGTAATGCTGTAGGAATCACTTTGCAAAACTCTCATGCTGTCTGCTGTTGCATCTTTCATCGCCGTTAATCTATCATTAATTCGCTTACCACGTTCATAAGGAGCAAATTCCCAATTGATATAATAAGGATAGGTTGGGTCTGTTGATGATTGGTTGGCTGAGCTCACAAAATTTCGAGGCGGATTTTTAACCGTCGGGTTTTGGCCTGCGGGAATCCAACCTTGCCAATCGTTAGCAGGGTCTGCGCCATCTAGAATAAATTTACCTTGGTCTTTCCACTTTAAAGGGAATTTACCATTGGGTGTTATGGCAATATCGTTCTCAGCGCTGGCAAATATAAAGTTCTGTGCAGGTGCCGTATAATAAGTTAAAGCTTTTCGATAATCAGTGTAATTTTTGCCTCTATTAAGATAGTAGAAGGTCAATAATTCGTTCGATTTGTCGTGAGCAATCCACCGTAAAGCATTACCAACAGGAACATTATTAGCCTTGCCATAATTAGGTTTCTGAAAGTAAACAACAGGCCCTTGATGGGTGTAATAAACGGTATCAATTTCGTCTGCACTGCCTTTAATTTTGATAGTTTCTAATCGTTGTGTAGTGTTTTTCCAACTGTTGTTGTACCAATAACTTTTATGCGAATTGTCTTTGAATTTAATTTGATAAAAATCGAGTACATCCGCCGCCACGTTGGTTACGCCCCAGGCGATATCTTTATTAAAGCCGATGATGATACCAGGAGCACCAGGAAGGGAAACGCCATAACTATTTAAGCCTGGTGCATTTAGTTGGATTTGATACCAAATTGAAGGTAGTGTTAAGTCTAAATGTGGGTCATTCGCTAGAATTGGATAACCAGATTTAGTTTTCGCTCCTGAAACCGCCCAGTTATTACTTCCAATTCCTTCTATTTTCTGTTTTGTTTTAATGTCGCCAGTCATCATTTCTGTATAACCAGCAGGAGTTGGCGGAATTGGTAAAGGTGTAAAATCCCATTTTGTACCAACCGGGATAATTGGACTTTCCTTAAAGGGGTAATCTGGGAAAAGGTCCTTTGTGATTTCTGGGCCAAATTTCTTTAAGATGTTGGTCATGTAGAATTCATCAGAACCCATGGCTAAAACAGCAGACATTTGTTTAAGTAATAAAGCACATTTAATTGGTGTCCAATCTTCTGGTTTAAAATCTAACAACTTATATTCAACAGGTAAATTTGCTCTTGATAAAGAATGGATGTAAGCATTTATGCCTTCAGTATAAGCCAAAATCATTTCTTTAGCTTTTGGATCTTCCATCATTCCTTTTAACGAATTTTCGGCACCATAAACCATTCCCATTCTTCGCTGGTAACGATCAACTTCAATAGCTTTTTTTCCGACAACTTCGGATATTCTTCCAGCAGCAAATCTGGTTTGAAAATCCATTTGCCATAGGCGATGCATGGCCGTGACATAACCTTGGGCATAATACACATCATGGTCGTTTTGGGCAAACACGTGAGGTATCATTTTATCATCAAAAAGGATGTCTATTTTATCATGAGCTCCTTTTAGCTTGATGTTTTTGCTCGTATTTATACCATCACTTTCGGCGTTTTGCCAAAAACCTGTAAATGGGTTCAGGAATTTTAAAATGGGTGGTAGATCGCCAAATTTAGTATTTAATGCATAGGCCAATAAAATAGGTATGATGATGCAGATGAGGGCTTTTACTCTATTCATTAGTTTTAGATGAGTTTATTTGGTTGTCTAATTCTGTTCAAGAAATTATACTGCATAGTATTTGTTAGTTTCAAAATTTGTACTAAGTTTATACTATATAAACAAATATAAACTACTTTGAGTATGAACAAAATCTTTACAAAAGTCATTTTTATGCTTTTTATGTTACTTGCAACTGGGCTTGCGGTACATGCGCAGAGCATAGTGGTTAGTGGTACCGTTACGGATAAACTAACCAAAGAGCCGATACCAGGTGTAAGCGTTACTGTTAAGGGAAAAACAATCGGGTCGTCTACAGACTCAAAAGGACAATTTTCTTTTAGCACAACAGAAAAGCCGCCATTTACTTTATTAGTTTCTTATGTTGGTTTTACTACCGTTGAAAGAGAAGTTTCTGGTGGTACTGCAAACTTAACTTTTGAGTTAGAAAGTGGAGTGATTTTGGGTCAAGAAGTGGTTGTTTCTGCCTCTAGAACACCAGAGCGTATTTTGGAATCTCCGGTTTCGGTAGAGCGTATCAGTTCTTCTCAATTAAAAGAATTGCCAGCTCCATCATTTTATGATGCCTTGAATAATTTAAAAGGAGTGGAGATGAGTACTCAAAGTTTAACCTTCAAGTCTGTAAACACTCGTGGTTTCAACGCAAACGGTAACGTACGTTTTAATCAGTATATTGATGGTATGGATAACCAAGCTCCAGGCTTAAATTTTTCAGTAGGTAATATTGTAGGTTTATCAGAACTAGACGTTGATAATGTCGAGTTATTACCAGGTGCTGCTTCTGCCTTGTATGGTGCAGGTGGTATTAATGGTACATTATTAATGACTTCAAAAAACCCTTATCAATATCAAGGTGCAAGTTTTATGTATAAAGCAGGTATTAACCATGTTGATGATAACAATACTAACCAAGGTGTTCAAGAATTTAAACAATTAGATGTTCGTTTAGCGAAATCTTGGAACAATAAATTTGGTTTCAAAACATCATTTGGCTTTTTACAAGCAAAAGATTGGGCTGCAACTGATACACGTAATTTTGATAGAACAGCTCGTCAGTTAAAAGGTGGCGATAGAAGTAGCGATCCAAATTATGATGGCATAAACGTATATGGTGATGAAATCAGCCAAAATATGCTGAATGTAACTCAATCACTAAATTCTGGAATTATCGCAGGCGTTAATGCAGCGAGTGGAGGTGCAATTCCAAATATTCAAACTTCATTAAATGGAGCTTTTACAGCATTAGGCGTTGCTGCAGGTGCTGCTCCATCTGCAGCACAACAGGCTGCGGTACTTGGTTTTTTCCCAGCAGCTTTAAGACCAACCATCCAAAGTTATTTGCCTTTTTATGTTGGTTTAAGAGTTCCAGGATTATTGCCTAATCAGTTTGTATCTAGAACAGGTTATGCTGAAAGTGATTTAGTAGATTATGACACTAAATCGTTAAAAACATCAACTTCATTACATTATAAATTCAATAATACTATTGAAGCCATTGCACAAGCTAATTGGGGAACAGGAACATCTGTTTACACAGGTACTGATCGTTATTCTCTAAGAAACTTCAGCATAGGACAATATAAATTAGAATTGAAAGGCCAAGATTTCTTCTTAAGAGGTTACACTACTCAAGAACGTTCAGGAGAAGCTTATAATGCTACTATTCTTGGTACTTTTATTAACGAAGCTTGGAAACCATCTGGGGGCTTAACTGGTTGGTATGCACAATATATAGGAAACTATTCTGCTGCTAAACAAGCTGGTCAAACAGATGCGGCTGCTCAAACTTTTGCAAGATCTCAAGCAGATGTTGGTCGTTTAATTCCTGGTACTGCTGGATATGAAACTGCAAAAGATGCCATAACCAAAAAAACTATCGGCCCAGCAAATGGTGCTAAGTTTAATGATAAAACCAATTTGTTCCATTACGAAGGTATGTACAACTTCTCTAATGCATTAAATAATGTTGTAGAGTTACAAGTTGGTGCTTCTTATCGTGATTACTTCTTGCACTCTGACGGAACAATATTCGACGATGCAACTCGTGACATCACTATCAGCGAGTATGGTGCATTTGTTCAGATGGGTAAAAAGTTTGGAGAGAAATTTAAACTAACAGTTGCTGGTCGTTATGATAAAAGCAAAAACTTTGAAGGTAGAATTACTCCTCGTGTAACTGGTGTATGGACTGTTGCGCCTAACAACAACATTAGAGCTTCATTCCAAACTGGTTATCGTAATCCAACAACTCAAGATCAATATATTGATTTAGCAGTGGGTGGAGGTTCAACTCGTTTAATCGGTGGTTTACCTGAGTCAATTAACAAATATGCCTTAAATACCAATAAAGGTGTAACATCAGCAAGTTATAGAGCATTTGTTGCCTCTGCAGCTGCTGGTGCTCCAAATCCTGCTTTATTGCAAGCTTATACTTTTGATGCTGAAGGATTACGCCCTGAGAGTGTTAAATCTTTTGAGCTAGGTTATAAAGGATTGGCAACGAGTAAATTATTAATTGATGGTTATGTTTATTACAACATCTACAAAGATTTTATTGGTGGTGTAGAATTATATCAAAACCCTACAACAACTGCTGTAAAATTCAATGTACCAGTTAATATTAACGAAGAAGTTAAATCTTACGGTGCCGCATTTGGGTTAGATTACCAAGTAGGTAAATTCAACTTTAATGGAAATACCTCATACAACAAGTTAAGCGATGTATCTCCAACTTTTGATAATAACTTTAATACCCCAGAATGGAGATTTAATGCTGGTGTTGGAAGTAGAGAGATCATTAAAAACTTTGGTTTCAATGTACAATACAGATGGCAAGATACTTTTATGTGGAGTTCAACTTTCGCAACAGGTCAAGTGCCATCATACTCTACATTTGATGCGCAGGTTAACTTAAAAGTGCCTTCGGTTAAATCGATCATTAAATTAGGTGGTTCTAATATTTTAAATAAATACTATCAAACATCATTTGGTAATCCATCTGTTGGAGCATTATACTATTTATCATACACATTTAACCCATAGTTCTCAATATTTTAAAAGATCCTCTCTACGAAAGTGGGGAGGATTTTTTTTATCATTAAAGATTATTTTTTCCAAACCTTTGGGTATTAACATAAAAATTATCACTTTCGCTTAATATCAACCAAATATAAAATGATAAAGAAATTAGTCTTATTGACTTTTGTGCTATTTGTGCAAGTTCAAGTCTTTGCTCAGTTGCCAGCTATCGAAAGGGTGGAGCCAGCAAATTGGTGGGTTGGCTTTAAAGACCAATCGCTACAGCTACTCGTAAGAGGAAATCAAATTGCAGATAAAACTGTTGCGCTAAATTACCCTGGTGTAAAGCTAGTAAGTGTTCAAAAAGTAGAAAACCCTAATTATCTATTTGTTAACCTGCAAATTTCTTTAACCGCAAAATCGGGAACGTTCCCGATTATTTTTTCTAAAAAAGGCGAGAAGGCAGTTAGCTATAATTACGAGTTAAAATCTAGAACAAATCGTACCGAAGGTGTAACCAATAAAGATTTTATTTATTTAATTATGCCAGATCGTTTTTCTAATGGCGATTTAAGTAACGACAAGATTGAAGGGATGAAGGATAAACACTTCAATCGTGATTCGATGTATTACAGACATGGGGGAGACCTACAAGGCATCATCAATAAATTGCCTTATTTACAAGACTTAGGCGTTACAACACTTTGGCTAAATCCTGTGTTAGAAAATGATGAGTTTGTTACTTCATATCATGGTTATGCCAATACAGAAAACTATAGGATAGATCGCCGTTTCGGTAACAATTCCCTTTATAAAAAATTGGTAGAGGAGTGCCACAAACGTGGGATGAAAATGATTAAAGATTTGGTGCATAACCATATTGGCGATCAGCATTTTTTGTTTTTAGACCCGCCTGAAAAAAATTGGTTTCATCAATGGCCAAAGTATACGGGTACAACTTATAAAGACCAAACTCTATTTGATCCTTATGCTGCTGCGGCAGATAAAAAGCTGATGACAGACAGAATGGGCAACGGCAATCACTAGAGAATTTCCGAAGTTTACTTACTTCGGCGAAACTTGGGTAAACGGGACAGCGAATCAGGTTTTCTTCACAGAAGGAAATACTGCCAATCAGCATTTTGACACTAAACTACAAGGTGTAACGGATTTTCAAACTTACTTTGCCATCAACGAAACTCTAAATGGGAAATTTGGCTGGACAGATGGGGTAAATAGATTGTACTCGGTTTTGGCAAGCGATTATCAATACAAAGATCCCACAAGAAATGTCTTGTTTTTAGACAATCATGATATCAGTAGGTTTTATTCGGTGGTTGGTGAAGATTTTAATAAGTTTAAATCGGGAATTATTTTATTGCTTTCACTTCGTGGGATACCACAGATGTATTATGGCACTGAAATTCTGATGAAAAACTTTGCAAATCCTGACGGAAAGGTTAGAGATGATTTTCCTGGCGGTTGGGCGACTGATAAAGTAGATAAATTTGTTTCTTCAGGCAGAAATGAAAAAGAAAATGAAGCTTTCAACTTTGTTAAAAAATTAGCGACCTACCGCAAAAACAATAGTGTTTTGCAAACTGGGAAAATGATGCAGTTTGTGCCAGAGAAAGGTATTTACGTTTATTTTAGGTATGATGCTAAAAAAACAGTAATGGTGGTAATGAATACAAATGACGAAGCAGCGGAACTGGAAACACAACGTTTTGCAGAACGTATTGGCAAACATCAAACTTTGTTAAACATTATAACAGACCAAAAAATTGTTATTAATAAGTTAACACTGCCAGCCAAAACAACTTATATATTTGAATTACAATAATATGTCTAAAATAAAAGCATGCATTTTTGATCTTGATGGCGTTATCGTGGATACCGCAGTGTACCACTATAAAGCTTGGCGCAGGTTGGCAAATCAATTGGGATTTGATTTTACCGAAGAGCAAAACGAGCAACTAAAAGGTATCAGTAGAATAGAGTCCCTTAAAATAATATTAAATTGGGGAGCTGTCAGTAAGTCTGAAGAAGAAATGCAAGAACTTGCCACCTTGAAAAATATGTGGTATTTGGAGATGATTACAAAGATGACGCCGAGCGATATCTTACCAGGTGCAAAAGAATTTTTAGAAGAAGTTAGGGCAAAAAAGTATCTAACAGCTTTAGGATCTGCCAGCAAAAATTCGGAAATGATATTAAAACAGATTGGCTTGATGTATTTATTCGATGCCTTAGTTGATGGGAATAAAGTCACCAAATCTAAACCAAATCCAGAGGTATTTCTGGTTGGGGCAAAAGAATTAGACGTAAAGCCAGAAGAATGTGTTGTGTTTGAAGATGCAATTGCTGGGGTTGAGGCTGCAAAGGCTGGAAATATGAAAGCCGTGGGCATTGGTGAGACTGATGTCTTAAACCAAGCAGATTTGGTGGTAAAAGGGTTATTTGAAATGACCATAGAAAAATTGGAAAATTTATAAGCGAGAATGAAGAACTATATTATACATAACGAGTGGCAAATTATTGAAGAAGGATTTGATCCACATTTGAATAAAATTTCGGAAAGTATCTTTAGCATTGGAAATGGAAGGATGGGGCAACGTGCCAATTTTGAAGAAGTTTATACTGGCGAAACCTTGCAAGGAAATTATCTTGCTGGTGTTTATTATCCTGATAAGACCAGAGTGGGTTGGTGGAAAAATGGTTATCCAGAATATTTTGCGAAGGTACTAAACGCTACGAATTGGATTGGTTTAAATATTAAGGTTAATGATAAGGTGCTTGATTTAAATACTTGCGAAGTACAGGAATTTACTCGGGTGCTAGATATGCAAAAGGGGACATTAACCAGAAAATTTGTTGCCAAACAAACAAACGGGAACGTTCTCGAAGTTGAAGCCACTCGTTTTTGCAGTATAGTCGACGATGAAGCTGGTGTAATAAAATATACAATTACTCCACGAAATTTTGATGGAAAGATCTCGATTGAATCTAGCTTGGATGGAGATGTTAAAAATCAAGACTCGAACTATGATGAGAAGTTTTGGAATGAAATAAGTGCAAGGGAAGACGGAGATTTTGTGTTACTTAATCTGGAGACTAAAAAAACTGCATTTTGGGTAAGTTCTGCCATTCAAACATTTATAGTGCAAGCTGGCAACGATTTAGATTTAAAACCAATTTTCCAAAAGAAAGAAAAATATGTGGCACAACACTTTGAAGTTGCGGTTAAAAAAGACCAAGCCACCACCATTTACAAATATGCTGTAAATCTATCCTCAGAAAATTATAAAAAGGAAGAATTAGAAAAATCCACTGTCCAAAGATTAAAGGAAGTTGTTGCCAAGGGATTTGAAAAAATGCTTAGCGAACAAGCTAATGCATGGAGCTTAAAATGGCAAAACGGAGATGTGATAATTGAGGGAGATGTGGCTGCTCAACAAGCGATCAGGTTTAATATTTTTCAATTGCATCAAACTTATACTGGAGAGGATGCTCGTTTAAATATCGGTCCGAAAGGCTTTACGGGCGAGAAATATGGAGGTTCTACTTACTGGGATACAGAAGCTTACTGTTTACCTTTTTACTTAGCAACTGCACCACAACAAGTTGCAGAAAATCTGTTAATCTATCGTTACAACCATTTAGAGAAAGCCATTGAAAATGC
>SEDG01000257.1 GCA_004295885.1 Pedobacter sp.
TTTAAGTTAATTCTGATAACCTCAGTATTCATCAAACCACCCGCAGTTTTCTCATCGTAACTCATCAAATTCCTGATGCTCGATGCGTCGTCCTCACTGAGGTCTTCGAGAATTTCCTTTTGTTCGTGCTCTTCTAATTGCGAAATAATATCCGTCGCATCATCATAATCGAGCTCTTCAACAATTTCGGTACGTTTGTCTGGGTGTAATTGTAAAAGTAATTCTTCTGGATGCGCCTCCTCATGCATCTCAGAAATTACTTCAGAAGCAATTTCTACATCCAACAAATTGATGATTCTTTGTTGGTCTTCACTACTTATACTTTCAAATAAAATAGCAATTTCAGACGCGTGATATTCCGCAAGCGTAGCTTTAAGTAGTTCATTATCACCACTTATTGCCTGCTTTAGTTTAGAAACGTCTGTTCTATCTAAATCAAATGACTGCATAAGCTACTAAGATAGAAATAATTTATTTCCAAAATGCACCAAAAAGGCATTTACAATAGACATAAAAGGTTTTTTAACATTAGAAAAACAGTGGCAATAGTTCTTGGCAATTGCAGTCCTTCTTTTCGTTGCTGCCGAGAAAACGGCATACACTTCAATTAGGTTTATAGAACAAAGTGTTGTGCTAAGATGTGGCTAAAGCCTAATGCTAATAATTAAAAAAAACCTTCGGCAATGCTTAATTGCAGTTACAAGTTGATTATCGCAATCTCCAAAGGTAAAAAGGCAGCTTGCAATTGTAAGTTTTGCAGGGACTACTCCTCCTATGAAAAACAAATTGTTGTTAACTAAACCCGATAGCCGTGAATGCCATTCTTTATGGCAGTAACAATAGCGGGACAGAACCCGTTATTTGAAATACAGGTTTCGCTTTTCAAATTAATATTTAACAAGAGTAGATTGCATCGGGGGATGAAGAATCGACCATCGCAATGACGATTTATTCTTACCCTAACAAACTTCGCCCAGTGAACTAATGAACCATTTCAACCAATGAACTACTTAAACCAGCCCTTTCTCCAAAAGTAAATTACTTGTATAATTGCAATTATTCCCATTACAATCATCGTGTACAAATAACCGTGTTCTTGATAAAGTTCTGGCATATTTTGAGGTAGAATTTTTCCAGTAACTGGGTCTTCTCTACTGAAGTTCATGCCATAAATACCTGCAATAAATGTTAGTGGAATAAATATAGATGATATGATAGTTAAGACTTTCATGATTTCGTTCATCCTATTGCTAATGATAGACAAATACATATCGATGTTACTGGCAGAAATCTCCTTTAGTGACTCAACCATATCAATAATTTGTACGCAATGGTCGTAAGCATCACGCAAATAAACCTTAGTGGATTCGCCAATCAGCGGACTATCAGTTCTTAAAATATCGTTCATTTTATCACGTTCTGGCCAAGCTACTCTTCTCAAGGTAATTAGATTACGTTTAATTAATTGAGTGTCGTACATGATAGTTTTGTCTGGCTTTTCGAACAATCTATCTTCTATTAAATCTAATTGCTCACTCCAAGAACCCAGTACAGCAAAATATTCATCAACAATCATATCCATTAAGGCATACATTAAGTAGCTGCTTCCGCCGATGCGAATATTGCCTTTACCTATTTCTAAACGATTACGAATTGCATCTAAACAATCCTCGTATTTATCTTGAAATGTAAATAATACGTTGCCAGTTAAAAGGAATGACAACTGTTCGTTTTCTAGATTATTTTCCTCATCGAGAAATAACATACGACTGACAGCAAAATCATAATCGCCATATTCCTCATATTTAGGACGTTGGTAGGTTCTAGTAATGTCTTCTAAGATGAGTTTATTGATGTTCCAATCCTTGGTTAAAGTCTCAAAAAGCTGAAGTGAGTTAAATCCCTTAATTTCAACCCAATAATTATAGGTCTGATCAGTCAATCTCTGCTTTAAGCCCTCAATATTTTCTAGGTGCTCAACTTTATAATAATTTTCGTTGTAGCTGTATAGATTAATGTGAGGTGCCAAAGAATTCTCATCGATAAAAACCATACCAGGGCTAGAACCTGGGCTCGGTAAGGCATAGCGATGTTTATGATGTTTTTTTTTGTTTCTCGCCATTTATTATAGATATGATTTTGTTTGTGGACCTTGATTAAACAATAAATCTACAATACTTAAGTTTTGAATGAATTCATTTCTATCACTAAACACCTGAAAATAGCTTTTCGTTTCAATAGAATGGATTGTTTTTTTGTTAAGGCTGTCTCTCAAATCTAAACCATCATATTCTTTAAAATATTCTTCGGTGAAATTGAGCGTAGAATTTAATTTCATTTGCTTTAAAACCCAACTCAATAATTCTAAATTATAATCAAAAAGGAATTCGTATTTTTTTTCGTAAAATGGGGCTAAGCCATCTTCATAATATTCAAAATAGGCAGAGCTTCTATAACAAGTTTGTAGGCTTAACCAATGTAAACGCTGCCATTTTGTATCATAGCTGATTTTAACATCTTTAAACGGCGTGCGGACTTTTGAACCCTTAATAACTGGAACAAATAAATCTAATATGCCATCTGGCGATGCAATGCTAACACGATTGCGAAAAGTCTGTTTTGGAAAATGCTCATGTTTTTCTAGTAAAAAATTATAATCATTCTCTTTTAATGCAGTGAAGTAACTAACTGGCGGAAGATAAAAAAGTGGAAAAATAGCTGAACTTTGCATCTGTTATTTTATGTTTGCATTCTAGGCGTCCAAATTAATGATTAAAAAAGGCTTTTCGCACATCGGATTATTTTTTTTGTATTTGTTGTCTTTGTTGCCACTACCCGTGCTACACTTTTTTGCAAGATTATTTTATTATCCACTCTATCATATTGTAGGCTATAGACGAAAAGTGGTGAGAGAAAATCTGCAAAAATCTTTCCCAAAAAAGAGTATTGGTGAAATAATTCGAATAGAAAAAAGCTTCTATAAATATCTGACAGATTTAATTTTCGAAATCATTAAGTTAAACACAATCTCGGAAAGCGAACTACGCAGAAGAGTTAAATTTAACGGTTTAGACCAAATTGAAGCCTATTTTAGTAAAGGAGAAAGCGTGCTGGCTTGCACTGGGCATTATGGTAACTGGGAGTTATGTATGTTAGCTTTAGGCTTAAACCTTAGTGCTACAGAATATGTAATTTACAAACCTCTATCCAGTGAAATCTTCGAAAATTGGTTCCAAAAACTAAGAACGCGTTTTGGTAATGAATTTGTGCCGATGCGCCAAACCTTGAGAAAGGTAATTGCTACTAAAGACCAAGCAACTATGTTTTGTTTTGCTGCCGACCAAACTCCTGTTAAAGAAGAAACACAGTATACTTTGCAATGGTTAAATCAGCCTACTGCTGTTTTGTTGGGCTTAGAGAAAATAGCATTACAAACCAACAGGCCAATATTTTATTTTGATGTAATTAAAGTTAAACGGGGTTTTTACGAAGTTGATTGTGTGCTTTTATGTGAAGAACCAAAAGCGACCGAAGGTCACGAGATTACCGATAAACTTTATGAGTTTTTAAATAAAACCATTCGAGCCAAACCAGATTTTTGGCTTTGGAGCCATAAAAGATGGAAATTTGTTAAGTAGATTGATATGGAGCCAAGTGTAGCGGTTGTAATTTTGAATTGGAATGGTAAAAATTTGTTAGAAAAATTTTTACCAAGCGTGGTGCAATCTAAGTATGGCAACTTACAAATAATAGTAGGTGATAATGCTTCTACAGATGATTCCATTGACTTTATCAAGACAAATTACCCTCAAATAACTGTTATTACGAACGATAAAAATTACGGTTTTGCTGGCGGATATAATTATGTTCTAGAAAGAGTAAATGCCGATTATTTTGTGCTTTTAAACTCTGATGTTGAAGTTCCTGAAAACTGGATTGAACCAGTGATAGCCTTGATGGAAAGCGATGCTAAAATCGCTGTTGCTCAACCAAAAATAAAATATCAGGTCCAAAAAAATCAATTTGAATATGCTGGCGCTGCAGGTGGATTTATGGATTTACATGCTTATCCGTTTTGCAGAGGGAGAATTTTTGATGAAGTGGAATTAGACACTAATCAATATAACACCAGCACAGATATTTTTTGGGCAAGTGGTGCAGCTTTTTTCATTAAAAGCAAAGCTTGGAAAGAAGC
>SEDG01000258.1 GCA_004295885.1 Pedobacter sp.
GCTGGCAGTTGGTCCGTAGGCGGGTGCCCAGTTGCCAAGGGCTGCAAGAAATGACTTGGCCCTGTAGTAATAACCCTGCCCACTCACGTCTTTCCATGCTTTTGCATTTTCTTGCGTGATAGGAATTTCTAACATACCATCAATTACAGTATTGGACCTGTAAATAACCTGATAGCTATAATACCAATCATTGATAGCAGCATTAAAAACCCTGCTATTTTGCCAGGTGTACATGCGCTGCTCCTCCTCTGCCCTGGCCAGGTAATCGACATCAGTCATATAAACATCACCAGCGCTCACCTCCCCTGCAGCAACATCATTATCATTGATCACGTTAGGTTGTTCGAGCAGGGCTTGATAATCACTAATTTTGTTTGCAATCGTTAAACTCGACCTAGGTTTTTCGTCTAAGTATTTCTTGCAAGAAATTAATGAAAGGCTGCCAAAAGCTACAAAGGCCACTATTAGCGTTTTAAATATAGTTTTCATCTTAAAAATCAAATTGAAGGTTAAAGGAATAGATTTTACTAGGCATTGCCGTTGGATAATCAGGGTCTAGATTTAACTTGTTTGCTGTCCATAAAACACCCAAGTTGTTAGCTACCGCCCTGAGCGTAATTTGTTGGAATGGCAAACCCTTATATTGTTGCTTGGTAAGGGTATAACCTGCACTAACATATTGTAACCTCACGTGGTCTCCCTTTTCGATTGTTGCCACAGACACACTATAAAAAGCATCCCTGTTGCTTACGCTTGGATAAATTGCCGATGGCACATTGGTAAGCAATTCATCCCCGGGTTGCTGCCAGCGGCTTGCATATTCTGCGTTCCCCTGCCTGTTACTGTACAGTGAAGAATAACTTAGGCTAGGCCTCCTAAAATAATAGCCAAACTTATAAGCCAGCCTAACATCTAGGTTAACGCCCCTCCACCTAAAGCCATTTGCAAAGGCTCCAGTTAAGGTGGGGAATGCTCTGCCCACGTATTCAATGTCTGCCAGTGTAGACTTGCTCCCGACAATAGTTGCATAATCTTCGCTGATCACACCATTAACATATCCCCTCGGGTTTCCGTTTAACGGATTTAACCCCGCCCATTTATAACCATAAACCGAGTAAACCGCCCCACCTTCTACCCCAGAAACACTGAGGTTGCCATTTACAAATCGGCTGGCACTTTTTGAGCTCAGGTAATATTTATCAACCTTGTCTTTATAGCAGTTGGCAAATACGCTGGTAGTCCATTTGAATTCACCGACCAAGTTCTGGCTGCTCAATTCAAGATCCACGCCGCTCGCACTTATCTTCGCGGCGTTCCTACTAACCGTAAACCCTACTCCATTGGTATAATCAATTGGGTCGTTTGCAATCAGGTCTATCGACCTTTTTTGATAATATTCTATAGATGCGCTTAAACGGTTATCGAACCACTTCAGGTCAGCACCTAGGTTAAACGTCCTTACGGTTTCCCATCTTAAATCTGGGTTGGTGTAGTTGGAAAAACTTGCATAAGGTAACCTCGTAAATGGGGATAAGCTACCGATAGACAAAGTGGTTACTGCTGCATTCCTGCTATCGCTGTTTCCACTACTTCCATAAGTTGCCCTCAACTTTACATAAGGCAAATATTTAGTTTTCAGCAGAGGTTCTTCAGAGACAATCCAAGCAAAGCCTGCCGACCATAAGGGGTTCCATAAATCATTTGTGGCCACCCCAAATAAATTAGAGGCATCTCTTCTACCACTAGCCGTAAAGGTATACCTACCCTTATAACTCAACATGCCGTTTGCAAATACCGAAACGTACCTGGTTGCCTCATTATAAGTGTCGTTGTTATAGGGTATATAGGTGTTAGTACCTGTAACTATATTTTTATATACATTCACTTGATCTACAGGTGTACTTTGCAAAGTGCTTTCATTAATCCCATATTCGGTACTGGCCTTGGTATTGGTATTGGAGCTCCTGAGCTCCCCACCACCTATAACGGTTAGTTTAAGTTGATCCCAAGCCTTATCGAAGTTTACTTGCGCCCTGAGGTTATTACCTTCTAGCATGCGCTGACTATTATTACCAATAGCACCCAAAGGCAAAACCCTCGTTACATCAGTTGCAGTAACCTGACTAAATTCATTAATTAAATTGCGGGCGTAATAGCTTTGATTACCATAAATGGCATTGGTATGGGCATCTGCCTGCTGGTACTGATAGGTTAAGGCCAACCCTAAATAATCGGTAACTTTATAATTCAACTTCACATTGGTTAATACCTCCAATAACTTGTTTTCACTTGCCACGTTTTGCCAGTCTGTTAGTGGATAATAATTCCAATCCAAGAGCTTACCACCGCCAAGGCTGTTGAGATAAGATTGCCTATAGTTCTTCATGACAGGCAAGGCATTTCCTGCATCGTCGCTTAAACTTGTATAGGGGGGTAAAGCACCTCCGGTAGCACTTAATGAACCTAGCGTGGGCTTGCCACCTTCGGTATTGCTTTGGGTTAGAAAAACGCCCAGGTTAAGCTCCAACCTATCATTAAACTTAAAGGCCTGTTGCAACTTTAGGTTTATTCGATCATCAGCGTTGCCTAGTGCACTTTTGTTATGATCATAGCCAGCCAATACATACCAATTGTGCCTGGCAGCACCGCCTCTTAAATCTAAACTATACTGCCTATTGATACCCTGTTCCAAAAAAGCTGCCGCATAGTTCTCAACCATGTTCTGTTGCCTTAATGCTGCAAGCTGAGCCTGCAAAGTTGCATCGGTAATCTTGCCATCTCGCTTGGCGATCAGTAACTCTACCACTGGCGTTAAGGGCACCTTACTGGTAGAATTTTCTTGACTGGTATAATAGCCCTTGCTAAACAAGAGCTGTTCTACCTCAATAAAGTCTGAGGAAGTCAATTGATTAACCTCACTAAGCGTTGGTTGCTGCATAAGGCTAACACTAGCATTTGCATTAACTTTCATGGCGCTGTTAAATGTTGCTTTTTTTGTGGTGATTACAATTACGCCATTGCCTGCCTTTGCGCCCCAAATAGAAGAAGCTGCCGCATCCTTCAAAACCGTGATATTTTCTACATCATTCGGGTTAATGTTATTAATGTCGCCAACATAAGGGAAATCGTCCAATATAATCAATGGGCTTCTGTCTCCATGTAACGTACTTAGCCCCCTCACCATCATGGAAGCGCCCAACGTTCGCCTATCAACGGTTAATGCCGGCGTGATGCCCTCTAAACGGGAAATTACATCTTTACCAATTTGTTGGTTAAAAAGTTCTTTCGCTACATAGCTAAAACTACCCGTTAATCTTTCTTTCCCTATTTTCTGATAACCAGTATTTACCACAACCTCCTCCAATTGCTGTACCGAGGGTTTCATTGTTATGGCTAAGTTGGTGCTGGGCACTGAAACCTTTTTGATTAGTTTTTCATAACCAATGGCTGTAAATTCCAGTTCGTAGCTACCAGCTGGCAAGGCTAAGCTAAATCTCCCATTTTCATCGCTTTTTAAAAGCTTGTTTAACTTGCCAACCTTGATGTTTACGCCAATAAGCGGCTTTAAATTAGTATTGTCTGTGATATTGCCCTCCAATATTTGGGCATAAGTAGTAATGGTTACAAACTGAAGCAGCAGTATCCAAAAAAGTTTTTTCATTTTGTTGAGTTTTGCGGTTGAAGATTGATTGGTTTTTGAATAGGTTATGGCTTAGCAAACCGGGCAATGGAAAGGTTGATATTGGTATCGTTTATAAAATCTGAACCAGTAAATGCCACCACTATACCAAGCTTATTGATCCATACATAGTGCGAAAGCATACCATGTGGAAAAAGCTTAACCAGGTATTGATCATTGTAAATGCTTGGTAAGCCAAACGGCTTGCCACTGGCATATTTATTTAATCTGATTTTAATTTTTGTTAGGTCGTCTTTTGTCTGGATGGTGTTCACCATCATCAAGCCTAAATTCTCCCCCCGAACCTTGTTTAGACTATCTAGGTAAGGAAACTTATGGTAACAGGTACTGCACCATGTTGCCCAAAAATCAAGGATCAATAACTTGCCCTTGTAAGCAGCCAGGTTTTGGCTTGTTGTTTTGCCGTCTTTGTAAATGGTATACTCCTGTTGCCAGAATGCATCAGGCAACTTATCGCCTAATTTTAAGGGTTGTATCTCTTGCGCCTT
>SEDG01000259.1 GCA_004295885.1 Pedobacter sp.
ATGGCATCATAAATTCCAGCATCCATTTCAGAAACAAGTGTTAGTTTGTCTGCATATTTATTAACGATCTGTAGGGTGTTATCTGTTGATTTTTTATCTATGATGATATATTCAATGTTAGGGTAGGTTTGATTTAGCACACTTTGTATCGTCTGCTCTAAAAATGCTTCTCCATTATAGACCACTGTTATAATCGACACCTTTATATTAGCCATGCGTCCCTCTCTTTTGATTAATTATTACACTGGCGATATTCATTAAATATTGATTTTTATAAACTAAATAAATGATTAACAGGGCATGCAAGGCAGCGATTGATAGCAACAATGACACATTAAAATGGTAAAATGATGCTGCGATGCACGCAAGCGGCATTAATATGCTTGCAAAATAAATAAACAAATCTTTAAAATTGATTAAATCTGAAATTTTAGCGAACACATGACGATAACAGTATAGAATATAAAGTGAAGAGATGGAAATTGAAGCAGCAGTTGGCAATAACATCAAAGCTGGAAACCTAAAATTATACATTATCAAGTAAAACAACATATTTAAGCCTGTTGATAAAGCTTGCATAACCGTTAACTGTTTTAATTTACCAGTACCCATTGCAACAGCATAGGGAGTTACAGAAAGCACATTAATAACCATGGAAACTGACGAGTATATAACGATTATTTGAAAAGTTGGGATGTCAATGCCGCTAAATAAATAGATGAAGGAGAAACTGGCAGTAATTAGCCCCCCAAACAAAATACAAGCCAGCAACAACGAACCTCTAAACGATTTACGGTAAAGGTTAGTTATTTCCTCATGTTCTGCAGCACTTTTCTTTGCCACAAATGGAGAAATGATCTGTATGGCACTAACAATTAATAGCCTAAGTTGACTTACAATTCTATTGACAAGATCATAAGTACCAACAACACCTAGGCCAAAATATCGATTTAAAAAAAACTTGGTTGCAGGTTCGAAAAACAAATTTAATATCGAAATGTACTGGAGATGGCTTCCATAAGTATAAAATAGCTTAATGATCTTAAAATCAAAACTGCTAAACGTGAGCCTTAATAGTTTGGTTTTGCGAAGCATAAAAAAGGTGCTTATCAATGCGAATACGGATTGAGCTAGCTGTGCATAAAATAGACCAAAAAGGCCATCAAGATAAATTAAGGGGATGGCAATGCAACAGAAAAATAAGGCAGAACCAATAAGGATTTTATTCTTTAGCGGAATTTGCTGTAGGCCCTCTAATGCAGATAATAAAACCAGGTTTATAAAATTGATTAAAAAGGTAACCAGCGCAATGGTATACAGCACTATATACCGATGGGGAACAAGACTAATACCAAACATAAACTTTAACAATGGATTAGCAAATAAAAATGCAAGGGCCACGATCAAAATTCCAAGGATAAGGTTAAAAACAATCCCGTTTATGATTATTTTACTAATGGCTTTCATCTTTCCTTGAGCCAGATAACTAGGTATGTACCTAATTAAAGATCCAGAAACACCTACACCTAGCACTGAGGCTAAAGCTGGAAACAGGGTAATAATAGACCATATACCTAACTGTTCTTTGCCTAACCAGGCAATTACAAACCAATAGATACAAGCGTAACTTAGTGAGGTAATAACTATCTGTACAACGGAGGTAAAACCACTTTTAATGATCTCTTTCTTTTCCAAACCAACTAAGCTTTAATTTTTTGCATATACGCCCTGTACAGTATTTTAATTATCTTGTTATTTTGTTCTTAATTAAAAGAATGTTAAAGCTGTTCTTCATCTCTATAAAAATTAGGTGTTTCCATTCCGACTTTTTGTTTTACGTAGCGGTTCAAAATTTTAACATATTTAAAGCCTGACTTTGCCACAGTTGAGGTCTCCCATTTTTGATCAAAAAATAGCTTGTTAGCTTTTACGTATTTTGTATTGATGACTTCCGTAGCCTTGCCGTAAGAAAAATCCTTAGTTTGGAAGACCACATTAAGAATTCCCCTGACCCTAAAAGATTTGATATTGACATCATTAAAGACTAATCTGCTCTCATAATCTTCATCTTCATTTCCAACTCCGGGAAATCGTTCATCAAACCACCCTATCTTTTTTATTGTCTCCTTAGCAATTATAAAATGGCTCCAACTCCTATTGATAAGCGCTACGGATTGACTAAGGATACCACTTTTATACAAGCCACGTTTAAACCATGGCGCAATTTTCAGATCGTCATTCATGATCAGAATTTTTTCGTTGCTGGCGTTTAGAATGGCAAGGTTCCAAAGTT
Organism: Pedobacter sp.; assembly: GCA_004295885.1. GTDB lineage: Bacteria > Bacteroidota > Bacteroidia > Sphingobacteriales > Sphingobacteriaceae > Pedobacter. The sequence goes on from SEDG01000259.1 coordinate 2,294, forward strand.
TACTTAGACTTTGGGCCTCTTCAAAATCTATCACTTTAACTTGTTTAAAATCTTTTAAAAACAGCTTAATTTGCTGTAAATATTCCCGTTGTTTTTCAAGGTTATAGTATCCATTAACAACAACTACAATCTCCGTGTCGTTAAACGAGGTAGTAAGGGTATTAATTAAGGGTTTAAAATGACTCTCAAACCGATCTATATAGGTAACAATTGCTATGGAAAAAGTGTGTTGAGTACTTTTGACATTACTCTTTTTTGGAACTAGTAACCAAGTTAAATGAATCAGTTGCCAATAGTGCTTATAAAAAAATCTTGTTGCTCGGTACTTAAAAGAATTCATTTATTGCAGATTCGTTACTATACTCCATAAATTTGTGGAGGCAAAGATAACTAATTATATTTTCCTTCTCCTTTATAGACAAAACCACTTAGAAACCTCGGTTATGCGGTTAGCTACAATTAGAATTTCATTCCTTTGGAGAAATTGTATTGAGGTCAATGATGTCAAAAAAACTTAATCTTTCAAAGGCTAAAAAAGATAAACCAAAATCACCAGTTGAAGGGTATCATTTAGGGTCATGAAGGTCTACATTCCCATTCCCTCTTACTTCAATGGCACTTATAGCTGTTTAAGAATTAATGCCAGTATATCAGCTCTTGACGGATGTACAAAAAAGTAATTATACATTTTTTCTTCTGGATATTGGGTCACTTCTCCTTCCTTCGCTAATGCAATTAATTGACTACCTAAAACACCGAAACATTCTGCTCCTTCTACGTCACATTTAATAAAATCAATGCTGTCAATTTTATTTATGCTAACAAAATCATCTAGCCTACATACCTGTGCAAGTTGTTGTTTTAATTTGTAATTATAAACATCAGCAACACCAGTTCCCATAGATGCCCATGCACTACCGAGTTGATCGGGAATATGAAACATTACATCCTTATTCTCATCTGCGAAACCAAAATTATAAGTTTTTACATCCTCAAGTTTATTATAATCTAAATTGCGCAAAAGCGCACTATAGGTTTGTTGAATTGGCTCGAAAGCATAAAGATTGATGGCAGGGCAGAATTTCTTCATCAATACACTGAAATATCCAAAATTTGCACCGATATCAAATACAGTATCTCCTTCTTTTAAAATACTATTAATGATTTGCCTTTCTAGAACTTCATAGTGCTCATCAAGTGTTAAGAGTAAGCCGTATGGTTCATACCTATTCCATTCAAACTTAATGTCATCTTCTAAAACCAAGATCACTGCTTCTCGCTCCACTGTTACCGCTTTAAGATTGGGATGTTTTTTTAGCAGTGTTTTTAGGGCGTCAATTCCCTTATATTTCTTTGCGTTTAAATAGTTTCGCCACACTGATTTAAATTTGCGTAGTAGCTGTATTATTTCCATGATTCGGGCAAATTCCTTTCTATTTCAATTGCATTAAACTTATTTGTGGGTTTAGTGCCATGAAGTTTAACCCAATCAGCCATATTAGCAATGCCAATTTCTAAGGGTGTATTTTCAATCAGATGTCCAAACGTTTGCTTTGCCTTATCATGCGCTGCTTGTGCATGAACAACTTCGTTTCTAGCCTCGTTAAATTCGAGCTGAGTAGATGCATTAAAATTACGTGATACGATAGCAGCAAGTTCTTTTACGCTACAAACTTGGTCGCTACCAATATTATATACTTGGTTATATGTTTGGGGCATTAAAGCTGATTGTGCTATAATTGGGACTACATCCTTAATGTAGGTAAAAAGCCTTGTTTGAAGACCATCTCCAAAAATTGGCAAGGCTTCTCCCTTCAAAATATTGTTCATAAAAATTCCAACTACATTACGGTACTTATCACCAATATTTTGGCGTTCGCCATAAACATTATGGGGCCTAAAAATAATATAACTTAAGCCGAATTGCTCATAAGCAGCCTTTAAATCTAACTCAACTGCATATTTTGCAATGCCATAAGGATCTTCGGGTTCAGGAACGGTTACCTCGGTAAATGGTAGTTGGCCCTTTCCATAAACCGCGATGGATGAGGTAAACACGAAACATTTAACTTGGTGTTTAATGGCCGCATTAATTAAATTCATACTGCCAATAAGGTTATTGTTGTAATTATATCTTCTTATAAAATGACTTAATCCTTCGGCTGCATAAGCTGCTAGGTGGTATATATATTCTATTGGGTAGTCCTCAAATAATTGATTTATCTTTTCAGTATCTTGAATATCTGCCTTTATAAATGTTGCTGCAGTATTCACATTTTCTATTACACCACCACTCAAATCATCAATAGCAATTACAAAATGATTTAATGCTATTAATTCATCAACTACATGTGAACCTATAAAACCAGCTGCGCCAGTAACTAAAATTGTTGCCATTTAAGAATTATAAATTAGGGCTTCAGTTGTTATTGGATAATTTCTGTAACCTATCAATTTTACCGCTTTAATTTAGGCTTTCGCGCTAGAGGCAAGCAAGATACTCATTCATCCTATAGCTCTCAACTACTTCATTGTCTGCAACATTATAATACCTAAAATGTATTAGCTAATTTAATGTTAAAGATAAAATCAAAAGCATCCTTAACCAGTTAAAACACTTAGCTATACAAATCAATTATTACGCTCGATACTCTTTCCAGATCAATCTTTGTTAAGTTTGAACCGGATGGTAAGCATAAACCATCCTCGAACAATTGCTCAGCTATACCCTCTCCATAATATGGGCTATTTGCAAAAACAGGTTGTAAGTGCATTGGTTTCCACAATGGTCTAGATTCTATATTCTCCCTTTCTAATGCTAAGCGAATGGTTTCTCTAGAAATTCCTTTTTTTGGATCTACCAAAATACATGACAACCAACGGTTGGAGAAAAAATCATTAGGTTCATGGAGTAAACTAATTCCAGGCAAATCCGCAAAGGCGTTTTGATAGTAGTTAAAATTAGCTCTACGATTGGCAATATGTTTATCCAGCACTTCCATTTGCCCACGGCCAATACCAGCAACTATATTACTCATCCTCGGCAATGGCTAATATCTCGTCCATTTTGGCTGGCATACCATACAAATGTACAGGTAAAATTGCCTTTGGCTTTTTACCTTTTGCTATGCGGTCTTCAATTGCAATTAATAACTGTTTAGGGCACATATTCCAAGTATCTTTCTCAGAATCAATAAATACAGGTGTAGCACCCAAATACGCAATCGGATTAGCGGAGGCTGAAAAAGTCATACTTTGGCAAATCACTTCGTCTCCTGGGCCAATACCTAATATAATTAATGCCAAGTGCAACGCTGCTGTACCCGAGCTTAAAGCTGCAACATGGATATCCTCTTTTAGGTATGATTTTAAGTCAACTTCAAAACCATTTACATTGGGCCCTAATGGAGCAACCCAATTGGTATCAAAAGCTTCTTGTACATATTTTTGTTCGCCACCACCCATGTGTGGCGAGGATAGCCATATCTTAGTATTCATATCTTTTTTGCTAAGCATTATTGTTCTATAACTTTTATGATGCACCCCCCCCATGAATAGCCAACTCCAAAGCCAGCCAAGAGTACCTTATCTTTAATTTCTTTGTTTTGCCAGGCATTTGCCAATGCAATTGGAATGGTAGAGGAAACAGTATTTCCACAATTCTCTAGGAAGTAGTAGAATTTATCCTCATCAATTTTCGCTTTTTTTCTAAGGTGATTAAGCATGTATTTATTGGCCTGATGGAAAATAAACAATGAAATGTCTTCCTTAAGTATATTATTCTTCGTTAAAACTGCATCAATTAGGGCAGGGACTGCATTTGATGTAAAATTAAAGATTTCTGTGCCATTCATATACAGGTTATTCTCATTATGGATATTGCCGAAATCATCAACTTTATCGCCTAGCCCTGATACGTCTTTAGCATGGCGCATACCTCCATTTTTTACTATTAGGTTTTCAGCCCCACGTCCATCAGTACCTAATTCGAAATCCAATATTTCGGCAAGCCCATCCATTGCACTGATTAATGACGCAGTGGCGGCATCCCCAAAGATTGTTTTATTACTTTTATCTTTAGGATGGATAAATTTAGAATAGGTTTCTGAAGTAACCAAGAGAATATTCTTGGCAATGCCTGCATAAATTAAACCCTTGGCAAGGGCCAAGCCGTATATGTACCCCGAACATCCTAAATTAAAGTCTAAAGCCCCCGCAGTGGTGGGAATTCCTAACCTTTCTTGCAAGATACAAGCTGTAGTTGGCAAAAAATAATCTGGACTTTGGGTGCATAAAAGAATAAAATCAACCGATGATCGGCTGATCTCGTGTTCATTAAATAAGTTATTCGCTGCCTTAACCGCCATATCTAATGAAAACTCATCATCACTGGCTATGTGTCTATTAAATATTCCTGTTTTGCTCGATATTTTATCTACAGACCATTCTGGAAATTCACTATTAATGATCTCATTACTCAGAATTTCGGTTGGAAGATAATAAGAAACTGCTTTTATATATGCCTTATTCATTTTATTTTAAGGTAAAACCTCCATCTAATACCAAATCCGTTCCTGTCATCCACCTACTTTCATTGCTTAATAGATAAACAACAAGTGCCGATACATCTTCCGGTTTACCGTACCCTAGGGGGTATTGTTTTTCTGCTTCCTGTAAATCAGTTGTACTGGCATCTGTAGCATTAGCTGTCATAGGCGTAACGATAATCCCGGGACTAATGCTATTCGCTCTAATCTTTTGTCCAGCAACTTCTGAGGCAACTACTTTAGCATAAGCACTAATGGCTGCTTTTGAAGCTGCATAAAGTGCTGTGCCAGGTATCCCCAATTTGGAAGAAATAGAAGAGATGAACACTAAGGAACCTGCCTTTTGTATCAATTTATTTTTGATTAATTGTTGACATAAAAGGGCATTCCCACTAAAATTAGTATCAAACACTGCATTTATCTTTTCGGGAGAAATAAATTTTACCGGGACATAGTCAACAATACCAGCGTTAAAAACGATGCCATCAAAAGGAGATGCCTGTTGTTTAACAAAATCTATAATTTCAGACTGTTTAGCTAAATCAAATGCAAAATCATCGTGGCCATCTTTTGTCATTTGTGATTTCACCTCTGCCAATCGCTTCAAATCCCTTCCAACAATTGTAACCCTAGCACCTTGCATAGACAACTGTATGGCTATTTCCCTGCCTATACCAGAGGAAGCCCCGGTTACCAAAATTCTTTTATGCTGAAGAGAAAACATCTAGGCTCTTTCTTTTATAATTTCTAAAACATCAGCCAAAGTTGAAGAATTTTTAAAATCATCGGCGGTAATTCTAACGCCATATTCTTCATCAACCATTGCCATCAAGGACAATGCAACCAATGAACTCCATTCATCAAGATCCTTAAAGTTAGTGTTTATTGAAATAGATTGTGGATCAGTTTCATCAAACTGTTGTGCAAAATTCTTCACAAAATCATTTTCTTCCATAGTATAGTATATTGTATTAATCGTTAAATTTTACTGGCTTGGCCGGAATGCCAACAGCCGTGCAATTAGCGGGTAGGGATTTATAAACAACAGCTCCTGCTCCAACTATTGTTTTTGTGCCAATAGACAATTGGTTTATTATTTTAGCACCCGTACCCACATAAACTTCATTTTCAATTACCACTTCGCCAGAAACATTAACTGATGGCATAAAAGAACTATAATCGCCAATGATGGTATCATGTCCAACTGTACAACCTAAATTAAATATAACATGAGCACCGATCTTGATGTTTACGGTAATGATGCTACCTGCACAAATAATGGTACCTTCCCCAATGGTTACATCGTCTGTGCCTATAATTACACCTGGGTGTATTAATTTTGGGAAACTAATCTTCGGGTTAGTTATTTTTTCTAATAGCTTCTTTTTTAAAGAAGGAAGGCCAATTGCAGCCACTATACCTAAATCATTACTGGCGAGATTAATATCGGCAACGCCGCCAAGTACAGGATGATTATTAACCAAAGTACCCTGCTCAATCCCATCATCGTAAAAACCCAAAAAATTAAACTGTGGATTAACGAGGTTAATTTGATCGATTAACATTTTAACCTCTCTCCCAAAACCACCAGCACCTATAATTGCAATATCTTTCATCATATAAATTTATCCTTCAAATCTTGACATAGTAGCTTCTCCACTCTGCGAAATACCATCTTTTTTTATCACTTTTTTTATAGTTAACATTAAAATCTTAAAGTCTAATTTAAATGATTGGTTAGTTACGTACCAAACATCCAATTCAAATTTTTCTTTCCAGCCTATGGCATTTCTACCATTTACCTGAGCCCAACCAGTTATCCCAGGTTTAACATTATGTCTTTTATTTTGCTCCTCACTATAAAGTGGAAGATAGGATGGCAATAATGGACGTGGTCCAACCAAGCTCATATCTCCATTAATAACGTTTAATAACTGAGGTATTTCATCAAGAGATGTTTTGCGCACAAACATACCAATTTTCGTTAGCCTAACCGCATCCGGCAATAATTCACCATTACTGTCCTTACGATCATTCATGGTTTTAAATTTTACGATTTTAAAAATCTTACCATTTTTACCTGGTCTTGCCTGAACAAAAAATGGCTTACCATCATTTTTAATAGCTAATAAGATTGTAATAATTATAAAAATAGGAGATAAAATAATTAAACCAATGGAAGCAATTAAAAAGTCTATGGTTCGTTTAAAAAACAGTTTATACACGTGATTTGAATGTTAAAAGATTTAATATGGCAAATACAATAAGCTTTTTTTTGTCTCGCATAAGTTTAGTATTATATTTTAGTAT
>SEDG01000260.1 GCA_004295885.1 Pedobacter sp.
CCTGAATTAAAACTCGAAAAGACTTTTACTACAGATGCTGAAGGAACGATTAATCAGCAGTTTATATGGAACAAGATCAGTTTGTGGTCTCCAGAGAACCCAAAATTATATGCAGTAACGATTAAGTCTGCAACCGAAAATATTCAAGATAAAATAGGTTTTAGAACCATCGCTGTTCAAGGAACTGATATATTATTAAACGGAAAATCTGTCTTTTTAAGAGGAATTTCTATTCACGATGAAAATCCTCTGGTAGCTGGAAGGTTACGCTCCGAGGGCGACATGAGAATGATGTTGCAATGGGCAAAAGATATGAACTGTAACTATGTTCGTTTGGCTCATTATCCGCATAACGAAGAAATGGTGCGTTTAGCAGATGAAATGGGCTTATTGGTTTGGGCAGAAGTGCCAGTTTATTGGACTATCTCTTGGACAAATCCAGCCACTTATGCCAATGCAAAACAGCAATTAACAGATTTAATTGTTCGCGATAAAAACCGTGCGAGTGTAATTGTCTGGTCTATTGGAAATGAAACGCCATTGAGTGAGCCTCGTCACCAGTTCATGGGTAATTTAGCAGAAACCGCAAGGTCGCTTGATGATACAAGATTGGTAGCAGCAGCCTTAGAAGTGCACAGAGATGGAAAAACCATTATTTTAAATGACCCATTGGGTGAAAAAATTGACTTGGTAAGTTTTAACGAATATGCAGGTTGGTATTGGGGAGGAACGCCAAGTGAAATTACCAGTTACAAATTCGATATCAAATACAATAAACCAGTGGTGATTACAGAATTTGGTGGCGATGCTTTGGGTGGTTTCCATGCAGATGAAAACACAAGGTGGAGTGAAGAGTACCAAGAAGCATTGTATAAAAATCAATTGATTATGCTTAGTCAGATTCAAGCATTGAGAGGTTTAACGCCTTGGATTTTAACTGATTTTAGATCGCCAAGAAGACAGCATCCAGTTTACCAGAATTTCTGGAACCGTAAAGGATTGATTTCTGAAACGGGTAAAAAGAAAAAGGCATTTTTTGTGCTAAAAGATTTTTATAACCAGATGCAAATTAAATATAAATAGATTTTTAACAAGATTAAATAGCTCAATATTTATAGTTGAGTGTCATCCTGAGCGTAGTCGAAGGAATTTATATAAGGGTCTTCGACTACGCTCAGACTGACATACTTTATAACACATACTAAACAATGCTACGCCTAAAATCAAGTAAAATGTATCAACAAAAATCTATTTTATTATTGATTTTAGGCGTTTTGCTTGCATCCAATATTTTTGCACAAACTGCAAGTCGAAGTGTGATTAACCTTAACGCAAACTGGAGTTTTCAAAAAGGGAATGCTAATGCTGTTGCAACGGTAAGCATTCCACATACATGGAACGCCTTTGATACAATGGATGATATATCGGGTTATTACAGGGGAATTGGCACGTATAAAAAGAAGCTCACCTTAAAACCTGAATGGAAAACCAAAAAACTTTTTTTATACTTCGAGGGGGCAAATCAAGAAACTGAGGTCTATTTAAACGGTAAAAAAATAGGTAGCCACATCGGTGGATATACGGCATTTAGAGTTCCTTTAGAAAATTTGAAATTTAATGGCACTGATGAGGTTTTGGTTAAGGTTGATAATAGTTATAATGAAAGTATTGCCCCACTAACAGCCGATTTCACTTTTTTTGGCGGAATGTATCGCAGCGTTTCCTTAGAAGTTAAAGAGCCAGTTCATTTCGTGGATAATCAATATGCTTCAAAAGGAGTATTTGTTCATGCTAATCAAGTAACCAAAGGCAGTGCAGAAGTAATAGTGAATGGAAGCTTAATCAATTCATTTGCCGATACCGAGTTAACAATCTTGAGCACTTTAACTGATGCAACAGGAGAAAAGATAAACGAAGTAAAGTTTTCAACTTTAGCTGTTGCAAATAAAGTCTTTGCTTTTCAATTGCCAAAAATTCAGGTGTCTAGCCCAAAGTTATGGTCGCCAGAAATCCCTTATTTATACCAAGCTACCACGCAGTTGTTGGATAAAAATGGTAAAGTTTTAGATGAGGTTAAAACACCAGTTGGATTAAGATTTTTCAGTTTCGACGTTGATAAAGGCTTTTTCTTAAATGGTTCTCCCTATAAATTGATTGGTGCTAGTCGCCACCAAGATTTTGACAAAATGGGCAATGCTGTTTCTAAAGCTTTGCAAATAAAAGATGTTGAATTTTTAAAAGACATGGGTGGCAATTTCTTGCGTGTAGCCCATTATCCGCAAGACCAATCGGTTTTAGATGCGTGTGATAGTTTAGGGATTTTAGCATCGGTAGAAATACCAATTGTTAACGAAATTACAGAAACAGAAGCCTTTTATAACAACTGCAAAACCATGCAGTTGGAAATGATTAAGCAAAATTACAATCACCCAAGCATCATTATATGGGCTTACATGAACGAAGTTTTGTTAAGGATGAAGTTTGGTAATGAGCCAGAAAGAAAGCTAAAATACCTTTCCAATATTGAAAAATTGGCGCATAGCTTAGAAGATTTAACAAGAAAGACAGACCCAACAAGGTATACAATGATGAGCAACCATGGGGATGTAAATGGTTACATCAAAGCTGGTTTGGTTAAAATACCAATGTTGGTTGGTTGGAATTTATATCAAGGTTGGTATGGTGGAAAATCTGAAGACTTCGGACCAAATTTGGATAAAATCCATCAGCAAGTTCCAGATAAGCCACTTTTAGTAACAGAATTTGGTGCTGATGTAGACCCAAGAATTCATGCTTTTACACCGATCAAGTTCGATAAGAGTTTGGAATACGGTATTTTGTATCATCAGATTTATATTAAAGACATTTTAAAAAGACCTTTTGTAGTAGGTACTGCGGTGTGGAATTTAGCAGATTTCGGTTCTGAAACGCGTGAAGAAACAATGCCTCATGTAAACAATAAAGGTTTAATGACTATCGATAGAAAACCGAAGAATACTTTTTATCTGTACAAAGCATATTTAAATCCTAAACCCTTTATCAAAATTGGTAACGGAAACTGGAACTTAAGAGGAGGTGTATCTGAATCTAATATCAGTACTCAAAGACTACAGGTAATCAGCAATACTGATTCCGTAGAACTTTTTGTTAATGGCAAAACGCTAGGTAAGAAGAATGTAATTGACAAATTAACCAATTGGGAAGTACCATTTAAAAATGGTAAGAATGATATTAAAGCAGTGTCTGTTGTTAAAGGCAATAAAATTGAAGATTTAACTAACATTACTTTCAACCTAAAACCTGAAATATTTAATAACCTTACAGTTCCATTTAAGACAATTAGTGTGCTTTTAGGCTCTCAAAGGCAGTTTGTTGATGAAGAAAATCAAGAAGTTTGGTTACCTAATCAAATTTACAAAGAAGGCTCTTGGGGCAGCATTGGCGGAGAGGCATTTAAACCTAAAAATACCAGTCGACAAAGTTATGGTAGCGATAAAAACATTATTGGAACACTAAACGACCCAATTTATCAAACGCAGTTAATTGGCTTAGAGGCTTATCAATTAGATGTGCCAAGGGGTAAATATGAAATCACTTTGCATTTTGCCGAACTAGCAGGAACTGGGGCATCTACGCTCCCTTACAATTTAGATAGTTTAATAGCTGCCAATAAAGAAATTCCAGAGCAACGGATTTTTGATGTTTATTTAAATGAAAAACAAATCATCAAGAATTTGAATCTGGCTGCTAATTATGGAGCTGTAAATGCAGTTCAAAAAAAGTTTGAATGTATTGTAGCAGACGATAAAGGGATTAGGCTAATGTTTAAAAGCATAAAAGGCAAGCCCGTTTTAAACGCCTTGCAAGTAAAAAGAATTAACTAATAAGCAAAGCTGATGAAATTATTCTATCGTTTGTTGATCCTCATTTTATGTTTAGCACCAATGCTTTCCAATGCGCAAAAGAAAAGCAGGTTTAAAGTGGTTGCCTTATATGAAAATGGTGGCAATCATACTAAATATTCAGCAAAGGCTGTAGAATGGTTAAATCAACTGGCTTCGGATAGCAATTTTACCGTTGACTATATTAAAAATACGGAAAAAATAAATGAAGATTTTTTAAAGCAATACCAACTTTTTATACAGTTAGATTATCCGCCTTATGCATGGACTGATATTGC
>SEDG01000261.1 GCA_004295885.1 Pedobacter sp.
ATTAAACAACGTCAATTTACAAATCGTGTTATAGCCAATGCGGGCTTAAAGCTAAACCCAATTAAAAACCTAACAATAGATTATACGATGGGTTTGGATAATTCTATCCAAAATGGAACAACCTATATTCCTCCATTCGCTTATAATGTAAGCACAGGTTTTTATGGTGGTGGACCAACCTTAGATCCATCGTTAAATGGTTATGCTAGCGCAGCCAATGCTACTACCACTTTATTTAATAATGAATTGAACTTTACTTACGATACAAAAATATCTGATATACTAAGTTCTACTACGCAACTCGGCGGTTCTTATCAATATCAAAAAGATTTGTATAGTTTAACAAACGGACGTGGCTTGGCTCCTTTCGTGCAAGTAGTAAATGGTGCTAGTACAATGTTAACAGGTGCAGATAGTAGATCAGAATTTTCTATCAGCGGTGCTTACTTGCAACAAAATTTTAAATATAAGGATCATTTGTTCATAACTGGAGCAATCAGGGTAGATCAGTCTACCGTATTTGGGGAAGATAACAGAACACAGTTCTATCCAAAGGCTAATATTAGTTATGTCTTGTCTTCTGCAGATTATTGGAAAGAGTTTGGAGTTTCTTCATGGTGGAATACTTTTAAAGTTAGAGCTGCTTATGGTCAATCGGGTAACTTAACAGGTATTGGCGCTTATGATCGTTTTAATGTTTATTTGCCAAATGCGTTAAACAGTAAAACAACACTTACTTCTAGATCAGTTTTAGCAAACACAGATGTAGTGCCTGAGCGCCAAGAAGAGTTAGAGATCGGTACTGATATGTCGTTTTTTAATAACAGATTGGGGTTAACTTTTAGTTACTATAACAAAACCGTATCAGATCTACTTTTAGAAGTGTCTGTAGCACCAACCACGGGCTTCTCTAGTTTATTAGATAATATCAGCGGTACGCTTAAAAATAAGGGTGTTGAGCTTATGCTAACTGGGGTGCCTGTTAAGTCACAAGATTTTACATGGACATCAACCTTAATTTACAACAGAAATAGAAATAAAATTGTTGGTTCCGGAGCGAGACAAACATTCTCTACAAACCCAGGAGCACCAGTTTCTATTATAGATGGTTATCCGATAGGTGTGTTTTATGGAACTTATTTTGAAAGAACTTCTGATGGAAATATTGCGACAAACGCAGCAGGAATTCCTTTAACAGCTGGCCAAGCGGCTGGTAACGTACAACGTAAGGTTATTGGCGATCCTAACCCAGACTATACAGGTTCATTTGTTAACGAATTTAGCTATAAAAAATTGAGTTTACGTGTGCAATTAGATGCGGTTCAAGGAGGTGATGTATGGAACGCAGATTGGAGAACAAGACAAGGAGTTGGTAATGGAAAGATTGCAGAAGCAGAGCAAATGGGGCAATTGCCTAGAGGTTATGTTGCTGGCGTGTATAATGTGGAAGAATGGCGTATAGATGATGGGTCTTTCGTGAAATTGAGAGAAATTTCTTTAAGTTATAATGTCGGACAAGTAAAATTCATCAAGAATTTAGCTATTAATCTAAGCGGTAGAAACTTGTTCTCGTGGGATAATTACAAAGGTTATGATCCGGAGTTAAACTCTGGTGGCCAATCTACTCTTCTTAGAAATATTGATTTCGGTCCAGTACCTATTCCTAGAACTTTCTCTTTAGGCTTGCAAGCAAAATTCTAATTTAAAAACCTTTTTTATGAAAAATTTAAAATCAAAATATATAGGTTACACATTTCTCTTCACGGCAATAACATTTTCTGTTGCCTGTAACAAAGAGTATTTAAACCCTAATGCAGCAACGGCCGATGACGTTTTATCTTCTGCCAAAGGATTAACTGGAGTAACAGTTGGCTTGCAAAAAAGCTATTCTACCACCAGACCTAGTGTGTTGTATGCATCTATCACGTTAAATGGATTAACTACTAATGAAATTATATCTATTAACACGGGTAACACAAACGAAGAAAGGTTAGCTGCTGGTGGTGTACAAGTAGATGGATCGAATACCATATTAGGTAACGTTTGGACAGGTGCCAATAAAATAATTTACGATGCTGATAACGTGATTACCAATGCAGCGAACTTGCCGGATAAAAACTACGCTGCTGGTTTAATTGCCCATTCAAGTATTTTTAAAGCTTTGGCATTGGGCAATTTATCAGAGTTTTGGGAAAATGTTCCGGCAAGCACTGGAAAAAATGTTCAGTTTGTAACTAGGATTGAAGGTTACAATAAAGCAATTGCCACAATTGATAATGCCTTGGCTGTAATTGCTGCCAATCCAATTAGCACTTCATTTTTGGGCAATATTCCAGCTGGGATTGATATCGTAAACACTTTAAATGCACTAAAAGCACGTTACGCTCTGTTTTCAGGTAATTATGCTTTGGCACTAACGGCTGCAAATGGGGTAGATTTGACTAAAAAATCTGCATTTACTTATGATGCGTTAAATCTTAACCCACTTTTTGAAATTGCCACCTCTACAAATAACGTAATACAACCTAAAAATTTAAGTTTAGGTCAAACAGGTGTAAATGTGCCAGATGCAGGCGATTTGAGAATTCCTTTTTACACCAGTGTAAATAGCACCGTTCGTATCAATGGCTTTGGCGCAGGAACCTTTACGCAAATTCCGGTTTATTTACCAGGAGAGATTACCTTAATCAAGGCTGAAGCTTATGCTCGTCAGGCTACACCGAACTTAACTAGTTCATTAACGGAGCTTAATAAAGTGGTAACAAAAACGGCCGCTACAGATCCTTTTGGTGTTGGTGCTGCGTTGCCTGCACTAACCGGGCCTTATACACAACAACAACTGTTAGACTTGATTTATAAACATCGTTCTATTGAGTTGTTTATGTCTGGCTTAAAGTTGGAAGATATGAGAAGATTTAATCAGCCTTTAGCAGATCGTAAAAGGAACTTTTTCCCTTACCCGTTTCAAGAGCGAGATAATAATACCAATACACCGGCAAATCCGGCATTTTAAACTAAGAAAGGGGAACGAAAGTTCCCCTTTCTTTTTATAAGATTTTCAAATTTTTAATTTGATAGTTCGTTAGTTTTTCGTCGCTGGGATCTAACTCAGTTATTAAATAGGTGATGTTTTCCAGCGCAGCAACCTTAAGTCGTAAAGAGATATTTAATTTTTCAGAAATACACAACACTGCCGATTTTCGCGAAGAACTCATCATTGTTTTTTTCAATTGATTTATCTCCCAATCGGTATCTGTTAATCCATTTGTGGGATGTATTGCACTGGTGCCCAACAAACATAAATCAGCATTAATCTCCGAAAGCTGACTTATAACATGGCCTCCATAAGTAATTTGGGAATTTTTAGAGAATAACCCCCCAATTAGAATTACTTCCACCTTTCTATACTTTGCTAACTCAACTGCCACTAAAGGGCTGATGGTAAAAAACGTTGCCTGCAAATTTTCTGGAAGCTGTTTAACCAGTTCTATAATTGTGGTACCGCCGCCAGTTAAAATAACCATCCCATCTTTAATCAGTTTGGTTGTTTTTTTGGCGATGTTTATTTTGGCTTCTTTCGCATATACAGAACTATCATCAAAAGTAGAATGATAAGATTTAGAAAGCGCACCGCCATGAACCTTATATAAAAGACTGTCATCAGCCATTTCTTGCAAGTCTCTTCTAATGGTATCTTCAGAGACGTTTAATAACTGCACAAGATCTGATGTTAAAACCCTGTTATGGAGGTTTATCTGCTTCATAACAAAATCATGCCTTTCTTTTTTCAACATAAAAAATAGCTTTTGGGAATACGTAGGTATAAAACTAAAAATTTTATGCGGCTTTTTGCGGGTTTCTGCAATATTAATTTGCCATTACTGTAAAGCTTTGTTAAAAAAATTCTTTCAATAGTGAAAAACATTTATGATATTTACTCAACAATTGTTAAACTGCGCATTTATGCGTGTTTTGCAAGAACTTAACAATCAACAAACAAAAACTTAATTTTTAACCAAAACCATGTTTATGAAAAAAAAATTACTCATGCTGTTTTTGGGCATTTTTCTAACCGCTATCCACGTGATGGCTCAACAGGTAACTGTTACTGGAAAAATAACTTCTTCAGAAGATGGATTGCCCATTCCAGGTGCTTCTGTAAAAATTAAAGG
>SEDG01000262.1 GCA_004295885.1 Pedobacter sp.
TGTATTTCTGAGTGGGGACATGATTTTAGACCAGAATACAGAAAAATTAGACAAGTAATAACTGGATTAGGAGAAGAGATTCCTATAATAGCTTTAACAGCAACTGCGACACCAAAAGTTCAGCAGGATATTGTTAAAAATCTTCAAATGACTGATGCAACACTATTTAAATCGTCATTTAACAGGCCAAACTTATTTTATGAAATCCGCCCTAAAAGGGATGTAATTAAGGAAATTATAAGGTACATCAAATACAACACTGGTAAGTCTGGTATTATTTACTGTTTGAGCAGGAAGAAGGTTGAGGAAGTTGCAGAAAGCTTGAATTTAAACGGCATTAAAGCTTTGCCTTACCATGCAGGTTTAGAGCCAAAAGTTAGGGCAGAAACTCAAGATAAATTTTTGATGGAAGATGCTGAAGTAATTGTCGCAACAATTGCTTTTGGTATGGGAATAGACAAACCTGATGTGAGATTTGTAATTCACCATGATATTCCAAAAAGTATGGAAGGTTACTATCAGGAAACTGGTAGGGCAGGTAGAGATGGTGGTGAAGGTGTTTGTTTAGCTTTTTACGCTCAAAAAGATGTAGATAAACTGGCTAAGTTCATGAAAGATAAGCCAGTTTCTGAACGTGAAATAGGCACTCAAATCCTTAAAGAAGTAATTGATTATGCTGAATCTGGCGTTTGCCGAAGAAAACAAATCTTACATTATTTCGGTGAGAATTTTAATGAGACTGGTTGTAACTGTATGTGTGATAATTGCAAAAAGCCAAAAACAGGAAAAAAAGATGGAGAAATTCTTTGGAAATCTTTAATAAGACAAGCTGTACTCAATAACTTTGTGGCTAAAGACATAGATAGCTATGGCTTATTACACCTTACTAAAATTGGTAAAGATTTTATAGAAAATCCTTACAGCTTAAAATTCATTTTAAATGAGCTGATAGAAAGCGCAGCTGATGATGATGAAGATGATGTAAAACATGGTACTGGAGCTCTGGATACTCAATTATTAGGCTTGCTAAAAGACTTACGTAAGAAAATTGCTAAGCAAAAAAATGTTCCTCCTTTTGTGGTTTTCCAAGACCCATCTTTAGAAGAAATGTGTACTCATTATCCTATTAGTATGGATGAGTTGAAACAAATTTCTGGCGTTGGACATGGTAAGGCTGTAAAATTTGGTAGTTCATTCCTCGAACTCATTAAAAAATATGTTGAGGATAACGACATTGAAAGACCAATTGATTTAGTAATTAAAACCCAAGCAAATAAATCAGCCTTAAAGGTTTCTATCATTCAAAATATTGATAGACAAATTGGCTTAGAAGACATTGCTCGCTCTAAAGGCATTACTTATTTTGATATCTTAAAAGAGGTAGAAGCAATTGTAAACTCTGGAACCAAGCTTAATTTAGGCTATTTTGTGGATGAAGTAATTGATGAAGACAGGCAGGATGAAGTTTTTGATTATTTCAGGTCTGCTGATACTGATTCAATTGACGAAGCTTTAAGCGATTTAGGCGAAAGCGACTACACTCGCGAAGAAATACAGTTAATGCGGATTAAATTCATGTCCGAGTTAGGAAACTAAAAAATAGATTTGAGATATGAGAAGCTAGATTTGAGAACAACTCAATATCTCACATCTCATATCTCACTTCTCACATCTAAAAAACATGTTACAACTAGATAAATTAAAACACCAAGATTCCAAGAATTTCTTTTTAATGGCTGGCCCTTGTGCCATAGAAGGTGAAGATATTGCACTTCGAATTGCTGAAAAAATTGTTACGCTTACGGATAAACTTCATATTCCATTCATTTTTAAGGGGTCTTATCGCAAAGCGAATAGGAGTAAAGGCAGTTCTTTTACAGGGATTGGAGATGAAAAGGCATTGAAAATACTTGAGAAAATTGGGAAAGAATTTGACGTGCCAACAGTTACAGATATTCACGAAAGCGGAGAAGCAGCGATGGCAGCGGCTTACGTTGATGTTTTGCAAATTCCAGCATTCCTTTGTCGCCAAACTGATTTGTTAATTGCAGCAGCAGAAACTGGAAAAGTTGTCAATGTTAAAAAAGGGCAATTTTTATCTGCTGGTTCTATGAAATTTGCTGTAGACAAAATCAAAGATTCGGGAAATAATAGAGTTATTCTTACTGATAGAGGAAATACATTTGGTTATCAAGATTTGATAGTCGATTATCGTGGTTTGCCAGAAATGCAAAGTTTTGGCGTGCCAGTGGTAATGGATTGTACGCACTCATTACAGCAGCCGAATCAAAGCAGTGGTGTTACTGGAGGAAAGCCCGAGTTAATTGCTACCATTGCAAAAGCGGCAATTGCCGTAGGTGCCGATGGCTTATTTATTGAAACCCATCCAGACCCTGCAAATGCAAAATCTGATGGCGCAAATATGCTAAACTTAGCTTTGCTTGAAGATTTGTTGGTTAAGTTGATTAGGGTAAGACAATCTATTATCTAAAGTGATTGGAAATGATATCTTCTTAACGGCAGAATGGAGAAAATTAATCCTTGCTAATTACGCTGTTGATAAAGAAGTTTTACTAAAATATTTACCTCCGTTTACTGAGCTGGATGATTGGCAGGGAAAATACTATGTTAGCGTTGTTGGTTTCATGTTTTTGAATACCCGCTTGAAAGGTTTTAACGTGCCCTTCCATGGTAACTTTGAAGAAGTTAATTTAAGGTTCTACGTAAAGTATAACGACAACGGTGAGTGGAAAAGAGGGGTTGTTTTTGTAAGTGAAATTGTGCCAAAGCCGGCAATAACATTTATTGCCAATACAATTTACAAAGAGAACTATAGAACCTTGCCAATGAAACACGCCTGGTCACAAAGTGAAAATCAATTGAGTGTTGAGTATTCTTGGAAATCTAAAAATTGGAATTCGATATCTGTTAATGCTTTACCAAGCAGCCAGCCTATTTTGTTAGATAGCGAAGAAGATTTTATTACCGAACATTATTGGGGTTACACTAAAATCGGCGAAAAGCTCACCTCAGAATATGGTGTAGGACATCCCCGATGGGAAACTTATCCCATTATCGATTATAAAATAGATGTTGATTTCGAAACAAATTATGGAAAAGATTTTGCCTTTTTAGCTGATATGGAACCCAACTCTGTGATGTTAGCGGAAGGTTCTGAAATCTATGTAAAAAGAGGTAAAAAACTAAAGTTTTAAAGTCGATATCTATCCGTTCTCCAGTTTTTGATGGCAGCTTTTATGTCCTTTGCTGATAATTTTTCGGCAATAGCTTTATTTACTAATCCTTCGAATTCTTCATCCGAAGCAAAACGTAATGCTATAATTTGACTTCCTCTAAGTTCTTGAGGCAATAACTTTCCCGATAGGGTAAAATACCTTAGGTTTTCTTGAGCAAAAATAGCTCTGTCTTGAGCCTTAAGAGGAAACTGCCTCACATACCAAAATAGAATAATGGCAATCATGAATAAAATAAGCAGCAATGCCGAATTATAATGATTCGAATTAGTTAGCGAATGATAGAAGTTAGCGATTGCCCCAATCGTTCCTGCAACTATTAAGAAAGATAACACCAAATGATATCCTTTTACATATTTACTGTGATTTTTGAAATTCTGTTCCATTATATTTTCGTTATTACAAATTCTGTTCTTCTGTTTTGCTTTCTACCTTCCTCAGTAGCATTGTTAGATCGAGGTTTTGTCTCTCCATAACCTTTATAAGAAAGTCTTTTTTTATCAATTCCATTATTTATTAAGAAATCATAAACTGCTTTTGCTCGGTTTTCAGAAAGTACATCGTTTAATTTTAAATCACCAACATCATCGGTATGCCCTTGAATTTCAATAGACATAGTAGGATTATCCGTGAGCAAATCTATCAAAATACTCAACTCAACCTTAGAGGTGGGTAGCAAATCGTACTTGTTGGTATCAAAGAAGATATTATACAAAGTAACAGTATTTCCAACTTTTATTTTATCTAATAATATTTCTAATAGGTAAGGCTTGTTGGCATTTACTTTTGTAAGCTGAAAATTTTGAGAGTTAAATAAATAACCTTCAGCCTCAACATTAAAAGAGTATTCACTTCCAATAGGCATAACAGCTAAAAAATCTCCAGTTTCTTTCGACGTGTAATCATTAAAAACAGCATTATTCGTTTTCAAATCAATTACTAAGACATTTGCTTCTAATAAAGCTTTTGTTTCTTTATCTCTTACTATTCCCTTTACGTAAGTTATCGGCAAAGGTTTTACTTTTTCTGGTAATAAAAAATGATAGATATCTAAGTCGCCAAAACCACCATCTTTTATATTTGAAGAAAACAATCCTTCTTTACCATCAGCAGTCACTATCAAACCAATTTCTTCGTTAAAAGTATTTATAGGATAACCCAAATTAACTGCGGTAGAAAATTGACCATCATCGGCAATTCGACTGTAAAAAATATCTTTATCACCAAAGCCAGGCCATCCATTTGATGAAAAATACAATGTCTTTCCATCAGCGTGAATAAATGGTGTATTCTCATCGTAAGGCGTATTTACTTTCGGACCAAGATTAACTGGGTCAGTCCATTTTCCTTCGTCTGTTAGCGTACTTTTCCAAACATCATAACCACCAATTCCTCCTGGTCTGTT